>NZ_JBHWWZ010000013.1:0-108256 GCF_042730275.1 Rhodococcus sp. NPDC060086 | reverse complement strand
GGCACCCGAATCGGGTGCCGGCCCTGCCGTGTTGTGTGTCGAGAATCGAACTGCGTCAACCGATGACGGCGCCGTGCCCGACGATGCCGACGTCCGACGAGCCGGTGGACGAACCTGTCCCGTCGGCCGAGCCGGTGGCGATCCCAGCGGATCCTGTCGGCGGATTCACGCAGTCGACCAGGTTCAGCGACCGCAGCACGAGATCGCCCATGGAGCACACGCGAGGTGCAGGTGCCGGCTCTGCCGACGCTGTGCCTGCCGTACCCAGGGCAGCTGCCAGCGCGAGCGCGCCGACTGCGACGGTGCTACGCAGAACTCGTCTCATGTATTTCCTCCAGATCTGACGCCGGTGATGTGATGACGGCGATCGATCGAGCATAGATGCGGCGGGTGTCATGCGCGCGAGTACCTGTCGGCGAGAAACCGGAACCGTTCGCTCTGCGTCCGGCAGGCGTCTCGCAGGCCGGAAGGCTCGAGCACCGTGAAGTCCACGTCGAAAGCGACCAGCCACTCGGCGATCGAATCGAGCGACCTGCCGCCGAGCACGATCGCGCAGGTCCCGGCATCGACCTGCTCGAGACTTCCCCAGCGGTCCTCGACCATCGGGGCGACCGATTCGAACGGTGCGTGCAGCAGCACCTTTGCGGTCACCGCTGCCGTGCCACGTGCGATACCGCGCGAGACGAACTCCGCAGCACCGCCGGGCGGAAGCTCACGCGGAGCGAAGCGCGGACCGGTGGGAATCTTCGGCTCCATGCGGTCCACTCGGAACGAGCGCCAATCGTCGCGGGAGAGGTCCCATGCGACGAGATACCAGCGCAGTCCCGCCCGAACCACCCGGTGCGGCTCCACTTCCCGGCGTGACGACGTGCCGTCGTGTGTGCGGTAGTCGAAGCGCAGGCGCTCGTGGTTGTGGCACACGGTCGTCACGGCTGCGAGCAGTTCCGCATCGACCGCGGAGGCGACCGGGCCGTTGTCTACGACCTCGACGTTCAGGGCCTCGAGTCGATGCTGCAACCGTGAGGGCATCACCTGCCGCAGTTTCGCGAGTGCGCGTGTCTCGGCGTCGCCGATGCCGGTGACAGCGTCGGCGGTGCCGGAACGCAACGCGAGTGCGACGGCCACGACCTCGTCGTCGTCGAGCAGCAGCGGTGGCATCTCGGCGCCCGCACCCAGCCGGTACCCTCCACCGACCCCGACGTTCGCATCGACGGGATACCCGAGGTCACGGAGCTTCTCGACGTCGCGTCGCACGGTGCGGGTGGTGATCTGCAGGCGCTCTGCGAGCTCGGAGCCGGACCACTCCCGCCGCATCTGCAGAAGCGACAGGAGCCGCAGCAATCGGGCGGAGGTTTCGCGCATGATCCGACTGTGCCACGGATAACGGACAGTTTCCGTCCTCGATTGCGGTCGTGTCACTACCCGAAGCACGGGTAAGCTGTGTATTCGTGCTTTCCGTCGTTCCCGGCTCCGTCACCGTGCGGGCTCCATCCAAGGTCAACCTGTACCTCGCGGTCGGCGACCTACGTCCCGACGGCTACCACGACCTGCGCACCGTGTTCCAAGCGCTGTCGCTGCACGACGAGGTGACCGTCGCCCCCGCCGACACCCTCCGCGTCGAGGTCCGTGGCCCCGATGCGGCGTCGGTCCCCACCGATTCGTCGAATCTCGTCTGGCGCGCCGCGGAGATGATCGCCGAACGCGCCGGACGCACACCCGACGTCGAGATCACCATCGACAAAGGCATCCCCGTGGCCGGTGGCATGGCCGGCGGCAGCGCCGACGCCGCCGCGACCCTCGTCGCGCTCGACGCACTGTGGGGTCTTCGCAGCAGCCGGGACGATCTCGACGAGATCGCCGCCCGACTCGGCAGCGACGTGAACTTCTGCCTGCACGGCAACACCGCCCTCGGGACCGGACGCGGCGAACAACTCGTGCCCGTCCTCTCGCGCGGCACCTTCCACTGGGTGCTCGCGATCGCGAAGGACGGCCTGTCCACACCCGTCGTCTTCCGTGAACTCGACCGACTGCGCGTGATCGGCGACCCTCAGCGGATCGGCGACCCCGACGAGTTGCTGCACGCGCTCGGTGCCGGCGACCCCCGTGCGCTCGCTCCGCTGCTCGGCAACGATCTGCAATCGGCCGCCCTGTCGTTGAATCCGGCGCTGCGCCGCACCCTGCGGGCGGGGATCGAAGCGGGAGCTCTCGCCGGCATCGTGTCCGGTTCCGGGCCCACCTGCGCGTTCCTCGTCGACGATCAACGCGCCGCGGTCGAAGTGAGTGCCGAACTCGCAGGTGCCGGGGTGTGCCGCACCGTGCGAATCGCGTCGGGTCCGGTACCGGGCGCGCGCGTCGTCGATCCTGCTAGACCCTGACATCCAGTTCCCGTATACCGATACACAATTCCGGAAGGCTCTGCACCACGTGGCGAATCTGATCAACCTCGAACAGGTCTCGAAATCCTTCGGCATCAAGCCGTTGCTCGACTCCGTGTCGCTCGGGGTGGAAGAGGGCGAACGCATCGGCGTGGTCGGCCTCAACGGCGGCGGCAAGACCACCATGCTCGAGGTGCTCGCCGGCCTCGAGGAACCGGACTCCGGTCGAGTCAGCCGCGTGGGCGGCCTGCGCATGGCGGTGGTGACCCAACGCGGTGTGCTCCCCGAAGGCTCGACGGTCGGCGACGTGGTGCTCGGCCCGCTCGGTGTGGCCGAACACGAGTGGGCGGGCGATGCGCGCATCCGTTCGGTTCTCGCCGGGATCGGCATCGACAAGCTCGGTCTCGACGCCGTCGTCGACGGATTGTCCGGCGGCGAACGGCGACGTGTCGCGCTGGCGGCCGCGCTCGTGCAGGAACTCGACGTGCTCGTGCTCGACGAGCCCACCAACCACCTCGACGTCGAGGGCGTGCAGTGGCTGGCCGAGCACCTGCTGTCGCGGCGCAGCGCGCTCGTCGTCGTGACTCACGATCGGTGGTTCCTCGACACCGTCGCGACCCGCACATGGGAGGTCGTCGGCGGCAAGGTCGAGTCGTACGAGGGCGGCTACAACGACTGGATCTTCGCGCGGGCCGAGCGTTCCCGTCAGGCCGACGCCATGGAAGAGCGGCGACAGAACCTGGCACGCAAGGAACTGGCGTGGCTGCGGCGCGGTGCTCCCGCGCGCACGTCCAAGCCCAAGTACCGCATCGAGGCTGCGGAAGCGCTCATCGCCAACGTGCCGCCGCCGCGCGATTCGGTGGCGCTCGCATCGTTCGCGAAGCGCCGGCTGGGTCGCATCGTCATCGAACTCGAGGACGCCACCCTCGCCACTCCGGACGGCCGCGAACTCGTCCACGACCTGACGTGGCGCCTCGGGCCGGGGGAGCGGATCGGCCTCGTCGGAGTCAACGGGTCCGGGAAGACGACGTTGTTGCGCACCCTCGCCGGTGAGCGCCAACCCGCGTCCGGCAAGCGCATCGAGGGGCAGACGGTCGAGATCGGCTGGCTACGGCAGGAACTCGACGACCTGCCCACCGACATGCGGGTGCTCGACGCGGTCAAGGATGTGGCCGAGCGAATCATGCTGGGCGACAAAGAGGTATCGGCGGGTCAGCTCGCCGAACGGCTCGGGTTCACCCCGGCCCGTCAGCGCACCCCCATCGGCGACCTGTCCGGTGGTGAACGCCGTCGCCTGCAGTTGACGCGCGTGCTCATGGCGGAGCCGAACGTGCTGCTGCTCGACGAGCCCACCAACGACCTCGACATCGACACCCTGCAGCAACTCGAAGATCTTCTCGACAACTTCGCCGGAACCCTGGTGGTCATCAGCCACGACCGGTACCTGATCGAACGCATCTGTGATTCGACGTGGGCGTTGTTCGGCGACGGCAAGCTCACCAACCTGCCCGGCGGCATCGAGGAATACCTGCGACGACGCGCAGCGATGGGCGACGGCGGGGTGCCGTCGGTGGCGTCCCAGGTGTCGAAGGGGGCGCAGGGGTCCGCACCGAAGCGGGACGGCGCCGCAGAGCGCGCCGCGCGCAAGGAGCTCTCACGTCTCGAGCGGGCGATCGTCAAGCTCGACCAGCGTGAGTCGAAGCTGCATGTGCAACTGGCCGACGCGGCAACCGATCCCGATCGACTGCAGAAGCTCGACGCCGAGCTGCGTGAGGTGGTTGCGGACAAGGAAGCCGCCGAGGAGCAGTGGATGGAGCTCGCCGACTCGCTGGACTAGCCGGCGAAAGGTTTCCACACCCTGTGCGGGTTTCCGTTGGTTCACGACCCACGGGAACCCGTACAGGGCAAGGAAAGTTTCCGGGTCCATGATTTTTCCTCTTGACCTCGAGTCAACTCGAGGTTGCAGGCTGGGCGCAGTCAGTTGAACACGCCCATGAGGAGAGAAACATGTCTGTCACCCGAACATCTTCTGTTTCATCGACGTCCGTGTGGTCGCGCGAGTACGGGCGACCCACGATCGTCGTCGCCTCGGTCCTCTCAGCGCTGATCGCCAATCTCGTGCTCTGGTCGGCCGGTCTGCTGGCCGGTGGATCGTTCGAGTACACCGATGCCGGGGCGGTCGTGAGCGTCGCGCCGGGCGGCGTGGTGCTCATGACCGTCGTCCCGCTCACGGTTGGGCTCACCGTCGCCGCCCTGCTGAGTCTGTGGTGGAACCCGATCGTGCGGATCGCCCAGGTGGTGGGTGCGCTCCTGCCGCTCGCGACGATCCAAGGGACGCTCAGTGCGGACTTCGACGGCCCGAGCACCGTCACTCTCGTACTGATGCACGTCGTCGTCGCCGTGGTGGTCGTGCTCGGGCTCGAGAAGATGCGTGACCGCACTTAGTGGTGTCATCGATTGAACCGAGCGGAATATCCGCTGTCGATTCGCCGGAATCGGCAGCGGATATCCCGGTGAAATGCAAACAGAATTGCAGGGCGACCGCGACCCGACCGTCGAAGCAACGAGCAGATACCAGGCGCGCATGGGCGCAGCTTCTGCACACCCGGTGCACGACAGGGTTTTTGCGTATTCGGTGCAGGTCGAAGTTCGTAGGGGCGTCTTCGGTGAAGGCCGCACAGCTCGAGCTGTCGGCAGGGCGCTCGGTGTGGTCAAGATCGACATAAACCCTAGCGCAAACCGGTTGGTTAGGTATTCTTCATAAAACTCATCGCGTTCGGTCGGGGTTTATTTCAGAGGAGATTATGGCTACCTCAGCATCTGCTCGGCCACCCGGCGATCCCATCGAATCCCTGACTCGTCCCGGAACATATGTGGCAAACGACCGCTACAGATTGCTCGAACGTCACATCGCAGCAGGGAATCTGCAATTCTGGCGTGGACACGACACGGTGATCGATCGTGACGTGGCGCTCACCGTCGTTCCTGTTCCGGCCCGGTGGGGGGATCGGCGGACAAGGTTCTTCGAGTTGTTGTGTATCCGAACCGCATCGGCGGCGTACGGGCATGCAGGGGCTGCGGCCCGAGTATTCGACATCGTCGACGCGGACTCGTTCTGCCTGGTGGTCGCCGAATGGACGCCGGGGCGGAGCATCGTCGACGCCGTTGGACGCCGGCCGGCACCGGCCATGATTGCGGCGATGACGGCAGACCTCGTCGAGATGGTCTGCACGGCACACCACCTTTCGGCGATTCCGTGCCTGGACGATCCCGGCCGCATCCGCGTCGACGTCGATGGCAAGGCGGTAATGGCATTTCCCGCAACGCTTCCCGATTGGGGCAAAGCGGACGATGTTGTAGGGCTGGGCGCGCTCGTCCGAACTCTGCTCGGCCACGATGTCGGCCGGATCGGTGAGCACGCTCTCCGGCTTGTTGCCGACGACGCAGTGTCTGGGCGTATCGCCACGGCAGCAGCCTTCGCAGACCGCGTAGCGGAGGAGCTGCCCCCGACCGGAGCCACGACCGATTCCGCGACTCTCGGTGCTCTGTCCGACAGTGCTGAGGCTGCGAGCGACGGCGGTTCGTCCTGGAGTCCGGGCAGTGACCTCGCAGGCCCGGCGCCGTCGCCACATCGCACCTCGGCCGGGCCGCGTCCGGTGCTGACCGGAGCAGCAGTATTTCTGCTGTTCCTCGGTTCCTTCGTGGGTTTGGGGTGGACCGCGGGAAATGCCCTCTGGGACGTGGACTCCGGATTGATGGCCACGGTGTCGCTTCCGTCGTTACCGTCGAGTGACGACCGGACGGGTGCCGCTGCGCCTCCGAGTCGGTCGACTTTTCGTCCACCGGGCCCGATCCTGGTGGTCGGCTCAGGTCTCGGTGTAGGGCCGTGGGAGCGGGGCGGCATCCAGGTCTTCGCAGTCGAAGACGTGGTCGATCGATCACAGCAACTGGCCGGACATCTCGTGCGGCTGCAGTCCGCTGTTCCTGCGGCCGTGGCCTTACCTCTTCGATCCGATGACGGCGTCGACGCAGAAGTGCACGGCATGGACCGTCGCGCGGTATCGGATCTCGATATCGTGCGCCCTCGGGTTCAGCCGGGGGTCTCGTCCTCCGGGTGGTGATGACTCGCCGCGGCGGTAGTCGAGGCGAGTGTCAGACTGCCGCCGCGGTCGACGACGTGCACGCTGGTGCCGATGATGTCGGTCCCCGCAGCGAGGATTTGTGCGCCGACCGCGTCGGTATGACCCGACACGCGTCGCCCGTCCGGGGTCACACCGATGAGGAATCCGATCGACGGAATGCCATCTCGGCCGAATTCCGCGGTGGCCGTGATGATCTCGACCTCGCCCGAATAGTCGACTGCGGTCTCCGTCGCGGACGCGGGCATCGGTACCGGTTCCGGATCGCCGATGTACCCGTCGGTGTGCGGTGCGCATCCGAGCACCACGACATGCTGGTAGGTGAGGTATCCGCCGTTGCCGTGTACCAGCGCAAGCTCGCCGTCGGTGCGCAGGCGACGCGCGACCGCGACGATCGAATGCAGTGTGTAACTGTTGAGCGGGCCACCGAAGAACGAGTGGCCACCGGTGGCCGACGGGACGGTGTCGCGCGGAAGCCCGAGATGCTCGACGAGCAGTTTGGGTACCACAGGGAAGCAGCTGTAGGCATCGATGATGTCGAAGTCGGTTGCGCGGAGGTCGGCGCGGTCGAGGGTGCGCCGGAGGGCGTCGGCGAGTGCGGCGGAGTGGCCGAAATCGGCACGGGCGAGAATGTCTGCCGGTTCGGTCGCGCCCGCGCCGCCCCACACGTAGAGCAGGTGATCGTCGGCGACGCCGAGTTCGCGTGCGGTCGCAAGTGAGGTGACGACGACGGCCGCGGCCTGGTCGACGAACGGCATCGCATTCATCAGCAGGGGATACGGATCGGTCACCGCGCGGTTCTTCGGTCCGACGGTGCGGATGGCCTCAGCGGTGCGCAGATCCGGATTCCACGAGGCGGGATTGTCCGCCGCGAGCGCGGAAAAAGCGCCGTAGAGCTGCGCGGACCACTCGATCGACTTCTCGCGGGAGTGCCCGAGCCGGTGGCTGAACCGGTTCTCGAACAGCGGATACACGCGGGTGGGGGCCACCATCGCGGCGCGCTGCATCGCGGCGCTGCCCAGATCGTCCGGATCGAATGCCGGGGGACCGCCGGGGGCGGTGACCCAGCCGAGTGCGGTCGGGTCGGTCCCGGCCTTGAGGGCGCCCGTGACCGAGGCCTGCGACTCGCCGCCGACGAGCAGTGCGACGGAGCTGATTCCGGCCGCGATGTCGTGTGCGATGCGGTCGAGCAGGGCTGCCGGCCAGTGGCCGCCGATCGGGGTCGTCGAGGTGTGCTCGGGTGTGGCACCGATACGTTCGGCGAGCAGTCCGGGTAGGTCGTCGTACGACCAGCTCGCTGTCTTCACCGCGCGGACGGTATCGACGCGGGAGGCGAGTTCGTCGGCTGCGCCGGTGTCGGCCAGCGCGGCGCGTGTGGCCTCGACGATGAGGTCGAGTGGTTCTCGCGGATCGGCGGGCGAGCCGGCGCGTCCGGAGCGCAGGTCGCCGACACCGATGATGACGGGTGTCCGTGCCGGATCTGTCATGGCTGCCTCCGGGTGGTCGGGGAGTGGCACCCCGGAGCGTAATACGGACTGATTCAGTCTGTATATACGGGGTGCGGTCTGGCACACTCGTGACGTGACCGACGCCGCCGCTCCCCGTCGTCGCGGCCGCCCCCGCGACGCCGACCTCGAGGACCGGGTCTTCGATGCAGTACTCGAGGTCTACGCCGAGACCAGCTGGCGCGGATTCACTCTCGACGCCGTGGGACGCCGGGCCCGCGTCGGCCGCGCAGCACTGTACCGGAGATGGGACACCAAGGACGATCTCCTCGTCCAGGCCCTCGAAGCCCGCAGCCCGCTACCCGAACCGATCGACACCGGAGCACTGCACTCCGATCTCACCGAGCTCGCACGACAACTCCTGCACGGGTATCGCACACCGTCAGGCCTGGTCAGCTTGCGCGTGGCGCTCGACTCGCGGGTCAATCCCGAACTGCTCGCCCGCTTGACCGAGACGCTCAACCGCAGTCGGGTCCTCGCAGCGCGCACCATCGTGCATCGGGCTGTCGAGCGCGGCGAACTCGACGCGGGCACCTCGGTCACGCTGCTGCTCGAGATCGTGACCGGCGCGGTGCTCAGTCACGCGCTGTTCGGGCTCTCGGAGCCCGCGCCGGGCGACGACGATGCCTATGCAGACCTCATCGTCGACGTGGTTCTCGGCGCGCTGCAAAATCCCGCGCCGGGGTTCGATCCGAAACACCGGGACCGGTCCGTGACCGAACTGCAATCCAGTTGATCGGCGGGTCTTCGAATCGGACGTCGCCCGACCGTCATCCGGGCTAGCCTGGCAACAGGTACACGGTGACGGGAGATCAGCGATGGATCTGGAGGCGATGGAGCAGATTGCGCAGGTCAAGTATCGCTACGCGCGAACTCTCGACACGAAGAACTGGGCAGAACTCTCCGACACCCTCGTTCCCGAGGCAACGGCCGTGTACGGAGAACATCTCAGTTTCGAATCCCGAGACGTCTTCATCAACTTCCTCGAGAATACGCTCGGACTCCATATGGTCACAGAGCATCACTGCAGTCACCCCGAGATCCGGATCGAGGAGAACGGCCGAAGCGCAACGGGCACCTGGCTGCTCGCCGATACTGTGATCGTTCCGGAAGACGGCATGATCCTGCGCGGATCGGCGTACTACCACGACCGGTACGTCCGCTGCGACGACGGTGCCTGGCGGATCACGCACACCGGATACGAACGCAACTGGGAGACGGTCGTCTCCCTGGCAGATATGCCGTCGTTCCGGTTGAGCAGCAACCGCTGGACGCTGCTTCAGCAGCCACCAGCGCGTCCTGAACCGCGGGCGTCCTGAACCGCACCACAGTGATGTGACGTCCGAAAGGAGAGATATCCATGGCGACTCCCGACACGGTGTTTCCTCCCGGCGGCGCGATCCCGTATCTCACGGTGGGGCGCGGGCGCGACGCAATCGACTGGTACACAAGCGCGTTCGGTGCGACTCTGCAGGGCGAGCCGATCTTCATGGACGACGGCAGGCTCGGCCACGCCGAACTGGGCTTCCCGACGGGCATGGTGTACCTCGCGGAAGAATTCCCGGAGATGGGCCTTACTGCACCGGCCGGGGGCGTCACATCTGTGAGCCTGATGCTCCCGGTCGCCGACACCGACACCGTCCTCGAACGCGCCCGTGCTGCCGGAGGTCGGGTCGAACGGTGGATCTCGGAGAACCACGGTCACCGCAACGCCACGTTGATCGACCCGTTCGGGCATCGGTGGATGCTCGTCGGCCCGATCACCGGCGACCCGGCGACCGGCGAACCGTAGAATTCCACCGACCCGCGCGCGCACCTCACGCTCGAGTCGCGCACGACCGGTAGGCTCCGGCCCGTGAAAGAGTCGTTCATCCGCACACACGTCGCCAACGGGGTCGGCGAGGTGCAACTCGACCGGCCCGAAGCGCTCAACGCGCTCGAGGGGTCGATGATCCGAGACATGCACGCTGCACTGTTGCAGTGGCGTGACGACCCCGCCGTGACGGCGGTGCTCGTCACGAGCCTCTCCGACCGGGCTTTCTGCGCGGGTGGAGACATCAAACCCGCCCGCGACGCGGTGTTGGCAGGCGACTTCGACACGGTGCGCGCGTCCTTCGCGGCCGAATATCGGCTCGACGAACTCGTGGCCACCTACCCGAAGCCGTATCTCGCGGTCCTCGACGGCGTCACCCTGGGCGGTGGACTCGGGATCTCGGTGCACGGTGCCGTGCGGGTCGTGACGGAGAAGGCGTCGTTCGCGATGCCCGAGACCGCGATCGGGTTCATCCCCGATGTCGGGTCGAGCCACTTCCTTCCCCGCCTGCGCGGCACCGCTGTGCGGTGCGACGCGGTCGGGATGTACCTGGCGGTGACGGGAACTCGCATCGGAGCCGGTGATGCTCTGGCGGTGGGCCTCGCCACCCATTTCGTTCCCAGCGACCGCGTCGACGACCTTGCCGAGCGCATCCGCGCGGGTCACTGGCAGGATGCGCTCGACGAATTCGTCGTGCCTGCACCGGAATCCGAACTCGAACAGCGCTTCGCCGACATCGAGACCGTGTTCGGAGACGGCACGATCGACGACATGCTGAACCGGCTCACGAATGCCGACTCCGAAATCGATGCCGAGTGGGCCGATCGGACGCGCGCGGCGGTGCGTGCACTGTCGCCGACCAGCGTGTGCGCCACCGTCGACCTGATGCGGCGCGGTGCCGAGAGCACCCTCGACGAATGCCTCGCTCGCGAACTCGAGGTGGCCGTGCGGATCAGCGCGGAACCCGACTTCGCAGAAGGCGTGCGCGCCGTGCTCGTCGACAAGGACCGCTCACCGCGATGGTCGCCATCGCAGGTCGAGGAGATCGACCCGGCGACCATCGCCGCACTGTTCGCCTGAGCGGGGTCGGCGTCCCGAGTGGCTCAGCGAGTGAAGCGATGCGGTGACTGCAGGTCGACCACGATCGACTGACCACCGAGCTTCGCGTGGATCTCGGGCTTCTCGAGACCACCGGCCACGAGGTACTCACCGAGGAGCTGGAGCAGTTCGTCGTTGTCGATGGTCGGGTCGATTCCGTGGGATGACCGCGAACCGAGCTCGCCGTGGGCCAGACGCGCAGCGATCCGCACCGACGCGACACCCATCGAGTTGCGGCGTGAGGGCACGCCGGACGCCGAGGCGGTGCCGAGCGTGCTCGCCGAGGCGGTGCCGACCGTACCCGAGGTATCGGTCGTCGAGCCGTTGGTGCTGGTCGTGCTGCCGTTGGTGCTGGTGCTCGTCACCGAGGACGTCCCTTCGTTCGTGGTTCCGGCGGCCACCCCGCCGGCCGGGTTGCGGTCGATCGCGTGCACACCCGAGGGGTCTTCCACGGTGAGCACAGTCATCGGTGTACTACTCGGGAGCGGTGTGCTCGGCAGCGGGTAGACGAAGGTGCCCGACCTCTTCGGACCCTTCGACCGGCCACCGGACCCGGACTGTCGGGTCTCGTTGGTGCTGGTCTCGGTCTCCCCGCTCTTCGGCAGTTCTTCCGACGGCACGGACGATGCATCGTCGTTCATTGACAAGCTCCTGAAATCACCCGAGCGTGCGTGCTCGACGGCAGCAAAATACCAGCCGAAGGGTGTCCGCGTCACCCCGTATGTCCGGTATCGGCCGTCGGCGGGTCAATCCGTCGCGGCGACCAGGGGCTCGAGAGTGAGATCGGGGAGTTCCTTCTGGATGTACTGCAGCCGCCACTTGTCACTGACGAGCGCGAGCAGCACACCGTCGGACCGCTCGAACACCTCGACGCCACGCTGACGGTTGAGTTCCACGGTCGACTCCGCGTCGGTGCGGCGCGCCAGCGCGTACCCGAGCGGCTCGATCTTCGGGTCGACGTTGTACTCGGCCTTCATCCGCGCCGCGACCACCTCGAACTGCATGGGCCCGACGGCCGCCATCACCGGCGACGCATCGCCACGGATGTCGTTGCGGAGGATCTGCACGACGCCTTCGGAATCGAGCTGGTCGACGGCCTTGCGGAACTGCTTGTACTTCGAGGCGCTCTCGGCCCGCAGGATCGCGAAGTGCTCGGGCGCGAACGACGGAATGGGCGGGAACTCGACCTTCTTGTCGACGTACAACGTATGGCCGGGTGCCAGGGCGGTGGCGTTGACCAGGCCGACCACATCGCCGGGGTAGGCGTTCTCGACCGTGGTGCGTTCGCGTCCGAAGACGGTGAGGGCGTACTTCGTCGCGAACGGCTTGCCGGTCTGGGCGTGGGTGACGACCATGCCGCGCTCGAACACACCCGATACGACGCGCATGAAGGCGAGCCGGTCGCGGTGGGCGGTGTCCATCCCGGCCTGGACTTTGAACACCACGGCGCTGAACGGGTCGTCGACTTCGCGGGGCGTGTCGTCGATCGCGAGGCGGCTCCGCGGCGGCGGCGCAAGTGCGACGAGAGTGTCGAGGATCTGCCGGACACCGAAGTTGAGCATGGCGGACGCGAAGATCACCGGCGACGTCTGGCCCGCCAGGAACAGCTCCTGGTCGTGATCCTGCCCGCTCGCCGACAGCAGCTCCGATTCCTCGGCGGCCTCGACCCAGGTGTCGCCCTCGCGTTCGAGCGCGACCTCGGGGGACAGATGCTCCTCGGGGGCGATCTTCGCGCCACCCGCGGTGCGCGTGAACTTGATGTATTCGACGGCTTCGCCCGCATGATCGTCCCGGCCACGTCGCAGGAGACCACGGAAATCGCCCGCGATACCCACCGGCCAGAACAGCGGCGTGGGGGTGAGACCGATGCGCTCCTCGATTTCGTCGAGCAGCTCGAGAGGCGTCTGACCGGGCCGGTCCCATTTGTTGATCACCGTGATCACCGGGATACCGCGGTGGCGGCACACCTGGAACAGCTTCAACGTCTGCGGTTCGAGGCCCTTTGCGGCGTCGATGAGCATCACTGCCGCGTCGACCGCGGTGAGTACCCGGTAGGTGTCCTCCGAGAAGTCGGAGTGACCGGGCGTGTCGACGAGATTGATGACGTTGACGGTGTCGACAGCGGTGACACCGTCTTCCGTCTCCGGGGCCTCGGACGACGCGTAGTTGAACTGCAACGCGGTGGAGCTGACGGAGATACCGCGGGCCTTCTCCATCTCCATCCAGTCGGACACGGTGGACTTGCGGCCCGCCTTGCCGTGCACGGCGCCGGCCTCGGAGATGACCTTCGCGTGCAGTGCGAGGGCCTCGGTGAGAGTGGACTTACCGGCGTCCGGATGGGAGATGACGGCGAACGTGCGCCGTCGCAGCGCCTCGGAACGGACTGCGTTCGACGAAGCGGGCTTCGCGGCGTTGGTGGATTCGCTGGCGGAGGCGGGCGGGGTACTCAACGCGGAAACCTCTCGA
Source organism: Rhodococcus sp. NPDC060086 (assembly GCF_042730275.1). Classification (NCBI taxonomy): domain Bacteria; kingdom Bacillati; phylum Actinomycetota; class Actinomycetes; order Mycobacteriales; family Nocardiaceae; genus Rhodococcus; species Rhodococcus sp. NPDC060086. Next base: position 94,860 of record NZ_JBHWWZ010000013.1, on the reverse strand, counting down.
AACTTTTTGGTCGGTGTTCTATCGCAGGCAACTTCTCCATGTTACTAGGCGATTCGGTGTCGTTTTCCCTCACATTCGATCACGTTTCTCCGGGGAGGCTTCCGGTTGCCCGATTCCGGGCCACTCTGATTCGTAGGGCCGGGATTTCGGCACGGAAGAGCCCGGCCGCATCGGAGCGAGGAGTGTTTCGTGAGCAGATTCACTGATGAGATGTACGCGACGGGGCGCACGAGTACACGAGGGTTGATCACCGGCGAGCCGGACTCGCCGCGCAGGCAGACCTGGATGCAGATCCACGAGCAGGCGCGCTGCATGGCGGGTTGCCTGGCCGCGGACGGGATCGGACCGGGCGATGCAGTCGCGATCCTCGCTGGGTTCCCGGCCGACATCGCCCCGATCTGCCAGGGCGTATGGATGCGCGGCGGAAGCATCACGATGCTGCACCAGCCGACCCCGCGCACCGATCTCGACAGGTGGACGCGCGACACCGAGACCGTGTTGCACATGATCGGGGCGCGGATCGTGGTGCTCGGCGCGCCGTTCGACATTGCAGAGCCACTGCTGCGTGAGCGGGGGATCGAGGTCGTCGCCGTCGAGCATCTGCGCGCGGGTAATGCGATCGACCCGGTCGAGACCGCGGAATCCGACATTGTGCTGCAGCAGCTGACCTCCGGATCCACAGGATCGCCGAAGGCCGTACAGATCACGCACGAGAACTTCTACGTCAACGGCTACGCGATGTTCGAACGCATCAAGTTCTCGCTCGACGACGACGTCATGATCAGCTGGCTGCCGCTCTTCCACGACATGGGCATGGTCGGTTTCCTCAGCGTCCCGATGCAGATGGGCGGGGAGGTCGTATCGGTGACTCCGCTCGACTTCCTTCGGGCACCGATGTTGTGGGCGGATCTCATCACGAAGTATCGCGGAACTGTGACGGCTGCACCGAATTTCGCGTACTCGTTGCTGGCGCGCAAGCTGGCGCAGGCCGAGGACGGTGCGGTGGACCTGTCGTCGGTCAAGTGGATGTGGAACGGCGCAGAACCCGTCGACCCCGACACCATGGATGCGCTCGCGGAGGCGGGAACCCGTTTCGGGCTCGACCCCATGGCGCTGGCCCCCGTCTACGGGATGGCGGAGACGACGTTGGCGGTGTCGGTACCCGATCCCGGTCACGGGCAGGTGCTCGACGTCGTCGATCCGGATCTGCTCGAGTCGGGAGGGATGGCCGTGCCGTCGGCCCATTCGAACGCCCGCCGTCTACCGACACTCGGGCACCTCGTCTCCGGCCTCGAAGGCCGGGTCGTGGGTCGCGACGGGCAGGAACTTCCCACCCGCGGGGTCGGGGTCATCCAGCTGCGAGGAAAGGCCGTCACGCACGGATACGTCACGGTCGACGGGCCGGTACCCGCACAGGACAGCGACGGCTGGCTCGACACCGGCGACGTCGGCTACTTCACCGAAGAAGGACTCGTCGTCGTGTGCGGCCGGGTCAAGGACGTCATCATCATGGGCGGACGCAACATCTATCCCACCGATATCGAGCGCGTCGCGTGCGGTGTGGCGGGCGTGCGACCGGGCAATGCCGTCGCGATCCGGCTGGACGCGGGAGACAAGCGGGAGTCGTTCGCTGTGGCGGTGGAGACCAACCTCATCGACGATCTCGACGAAGTGCGCCGCATCGAGCACGACGTCGTGCACGCGGTGTGTGCGGAGGTGGGTGCACGTCCGCGCACGGTTGCGGTGCTCGGGCCGGGCCACATCCCGAAGACGTCGTCGGGCAAGCTGCGGCGCGGAACGTCGGCATCACTGCTCCGCTGATGCGGATCTTCGGTGGATCGGTGTTCGTCCACCGGTCAGAATTCCACCGAGGTGACGGAGGTCAGTGGATCCGGTTCTGAGCGCCTTCGAGACCGAGCTTCAGGAGCAGTTCGACGGCGTCGGCACCTTCCTCGCACAGCACCCCGAGGTCCTTGCGCTCGGTGGAGGAGAACGGCTTCAGCACGAAGTCCGCCGGATCCTGACGACCGGGAGGCCTGCCGATCCCCATGCGCACCCGAAGGTATTCCTTCGTGCCCAGCGCCGATGACGTGGACCGCAGACCGTTGTGCCCGTTCTCGCCGCCGCCCTGCTTGAGACGGATCGTGCCGTAGTCGAGGTCGAGTTCGTCGTGGATCACGATGATGTTCGCGGGCGAGACCGAGAAGAACTTCGCCAGACCTGCGACCGGGCCACCCGACACGTTCATGTAGGTGCGGGGCTTCGCGACGATCACCTGCCGTCCGTCGAGGCGGGCCTGCACGATCTCGGCGTTGCTCTTCTTGTGTGCGCCGAACTTCCCGCCGACCCGGTCGGCCAGCACGTCGGCAACCATGAAGCCGATGTTGTGCCGGGTGGTCTCGTACTTGGGACCGGGGTTTCCCAGGCCCACGACGAGCGCGGTGTCCTCGCTCACGTGCAGGTCCTTCCTCGAACTGTGTGTGGCTGCGTTCTGCTCGGCGTTCTGCTCGGCAGAATGCGCGTACGGCGCGCCACCCCGAAGGATGACGCGCCGCACGAAAGATCTCACTGAGCCCGAAAGGTTCAGGTAGCAGGAGAGAGGCTCAGGCCTCTTCTTCTGCTTCCTCGGTCGTAGCTGCATCGTCGGCGTTCGCCTGTGCAGCGGCCTCGACGATGTTCACGAGCAGCAGTTCGGGATCGTCCTGCAGGGTCGCGCCTGCGGGAAGCTCGACACCACCCGCGAGGATCTGGGTACCGACGGGAGCGCCCTCGATCGACACCGAGATCTCCTCGGGGATGTTGAAGGCGTCGGCCTCGATCTTGATGGTGTTGGCCTCGGTGACGACGAGCGCGCCGGAGCCGGCGATGCCCGTGAGGACGACGGGGACCTCGACGGTGACCTTCTCGCCCTTCTTCACGACGAGCAGGTCGGCATGCTCGATGTTGCGGCGGATCGGGTGCATGGTGACCGACTTGGTGAGCGCGAGCTGCTCGGTGCCCTCGACGTCGAGGGTCAGGACGGCGTTGGTGCCGTGGTTACGCAGGACTGCTGCGAACTCGAGGGCGCCCAGCGACAGGTGCTTGGGATCGGTGCCGTGGCCGTACAGAACGGCGGGGACCTGGCCGGCACGACGGGTACGGCGGGCGGCGCCCTTACCGAACTCGGTGCGGACAGCGGCTACGAGACGGTTCTCGTTGGACATGATGCAACGGCTCCTACGCTAGTGAACTCTCACGGGGTCGGTCTTCTCGGCGAATGCGGGACCGGACACGCACGGCAGTAGGAGCGATTTCCACGCTCTGAGGAGCCGCGGCCGCGTCGATCACGGTAAACCGACGATTTCACGGTTCACCCTCGCCGAGACAACTCGACATACTTTACCGGATCCGAATGCGCAATGCGAACGGGCCTCACTGTGCGAGCGTGCGCACCGCGACGAGGAAGCGATCGACATCGGCGGGGGAGACGAAATAGTGCGGTGAGGCACGCACCACCGCGTCGAGTTTCCGCTGCGACATGTCGAGGAGTGTGGAGCTGCGTGAGCTGACGGTCACGGTGATCGACTGTGCGGCCAGCGCGTCGCGCACGGCCGTCGGCTCCATGCCGTCGACGGTGAACGACACGATCCCGCTGAGTGGGGCACCACGATCGTGCCCGTCGAGTGGGGCACCACGATCGTGCCCGTCGAGTGGGGCACCGCGATCGTGCACGGTGACACCCGGGATCCGTCCGAGCCCGTCGCGGGTGTGCTCGGCTCGGTAGGCGATGGCCTCCACCACGGCGTCGACTCCGAGATCGAGCAGATAGTCGACGGCGGCGCCGAGGCCCAGCCGGGCCGCGACGTCGGCCTCCCACATCTCGAAACGCGACGCGTCGGGAGCGAGCTCGTACGTGTCGGGGGACGTCCACGTCGCACTGTGCAGATCGATCGCGGCAGGCTCGAGGTCGGCGATCAACCGGGGACGCACGTGGAGGAACCCGGTACCCCGAGGACCGCGCAACCATTTGCGACCGGTGCCGGAGAGCGCATCGACGTCCAGTTCGGGCACGCTCACGGGCAACTGTCCCACCGATTGGCACGCGTCGAGCAGCACCAGCGCCCCTACGGCGTGTGCGGCATCGGATACCTCGCGGACCGGATTGACGAGACCGCCGTTCGTCGGTGCATGCACCACGGAGACGAGCTTGACGCGTTCGTCGAGCAGATCGTGCAATGCCTCGAGGTCGATGCGTCCTGTGTCGTCGGAGGGGACGACCTCGACCCGCGCGCCGGTGGCGCGGGCACGTTGCAGCGCCGCGACCGCGTTGGCGGCGTATTCGGCCTGCGACAGCAGAATGCGGTCGCCCGGTTCGAGCGGCACCGCGTAGAAGAACGACGTCCATGCCCTCGATGCGCTGTCGGACAACGCTACGGATGAGGCGTCGACTCCGAACAGCCGTCCGAGGGACGTTTTGACCCCGGCGAGGTCGTCGAGGCGTTCGGCGGCAGCAGCGTATCCGCCGATCTCGGCTTCGCGTCGTAGGTGAGCGACGACCGTGTCGACGACCGGGGTGGGGGGAAGCGACGACCCCGCACTGTCGAGGAACACCCGTTCGAAACACCCGGGAGTGTCGCGGCGGGCCTGCTGCACGTCGAGCATGGAAGTGGGCCTCCCTCTCCTGTCGTCACGATCTCCTGCCGAATCTAGTGTGGTCGATGCGGCGCCGGAGCGTTCTACGGGCGTTGCGCCGATACGCGCGTTAGGCTCGCTCAGTGACCGGGCCCACCGACAGAGGAGGGTGGATCGAGTGGTGATGGCGATGGACGCGGCGATGCCGCGCGCCGACAGGGAACTCGGTCCGCGCGCCTCCGCAGAGGAGTACGTGCGGCGGATGAGCTTCCGATTCGGCCAGCCGCGGCTGATCGGCGCGGAGCTCGAATGGCTGACTTCACGTGCCGACGGAACGGCGTCCAGGCCGGAACTCACGTCGATCGTCGAGGCACTCGGACCTCACGCTCCGAAGGCAGTCGCGCCGTCGTCCTCGGCTCGCCCGCTGCCGTCGGGGAGTTCGGTCAGTCTGGAACCGGGCGGACAGGTGGAGTTGGCGAGCGTGCCCTGCACGTCGGCGCGGCAGACGGTGGATCGTCTGAGTGCCGACGCGAAGATGCTGCGGTCGTTGCTCGCACGCCGCGCGGTGTCGATGCTCGGCAGTGCCACCGACGAAATCCGGCCGCCGCACCGTCTGCTCCGCACGCCGCGGTACTCGGCGATGGAATTGCGATTCGACCGGATCGGCCCTCTCGGGCGTCTGATGATGAACAGCACGGCCGCGGTACAGGTCAGCGTCGACGTGGGAGTCGACGACGCCGAACTCGCTCGTCGCTGGGAGCTGCTCCACGCGATCGGCCCCGCCTTGATCGCGGCGTTCGGGTGTTCGCCTGTGCTGCGAGGTGCTCCGGAAGGGGAGTGGGTGTCGCAGCGGATGCGCACGTGGCTCTCGCTCGATCCCGAGCGCACCGCGATCGTGACCGATCCCCAGAAGTATCCGGCGTGGGCGCTCGACGCCCCGTTGTTGTGTGTCCGATCGGCAGACCAGGAGTGGCACGCGCCACCCGGGGCCTCGTTCGCGGAGTGGCTCGACGGCGATCTCGACGACGAGCTCCGTCGCAGGCCGACTTTCGCCGATCTCGACTATCACCTGACCACGCTGTTTCCGCCCGTGCGTCCGTGCGGTCATCTCGAGGTCCGGTACCTGGACGCGCAGCCGGGCGATCTGTGGCAGGTGCCGATCGCGACCATCGAAGCGCTGCTGAGGAGTTCGGAGGTCATGACGGAGGCGGCGGCGATCGCCCGACCGGTACGTGAGTTGTGGGCCGAGTCGGCGCGACAGGGGTTGGCTGCCGTCGAGTTGCGTGCTGCCGCAGTGGGGTTGTTGTCGTTGGCTGCGGAGTCTTCACCGGATATGAGATTCACTGCGGCGCTCGATGCCGCCGCGACACGCTGTATGCGCGGACAGTCGCCGGGGGTGGCCGAGCGGTGAAGATGCTGCGGGACCGCCTCGAACGCGATCTCCAACGCGCTCGTGCTCGGACATGCGCGCTGACGGATATCGCAGATACCGAACTGACTCGGCAGCATTCACCGCTGATGAGTCCTCTCGTGTGGGATCTCGCGCACATCGCTAATCAGGAGGAACGCTGGCTGCTGCGTGAAGTCGCGGGCGGCGGGCCGGTGCGCGAGGGGATCGATGAACTCTACGATGCGTTCCTGCATCCCCGCGCGAGCAGAACCGAGCTTCCGCTGCTCGATCCCGACGGGGCGCGTCGGTACGCGGACGAGGTGCGCGAACTGTCGTGGAAGGTTCTGCAAGACAGCAACTTCGACTCCGAGCTCACTCGCGACGGTTTCGTCTTCTCGATGATGGCGCAGCACGAGCAGCAGCACGACGAAACGATGCTCGCGACCCACCAGTTGCGTGTGGGTCCTCCCGTGCTCGACGCCCCGGAGGCGCCACATGCCGCGACTCCGCCGGAGCATGGTCGAGTGTTGGTCCCGGCGGGAGAGTTCGAGATGGGCACCTCGACCGACCCGGGGGCGCTCGACAACGAGAAACCCGCGCGCCGGGTGTATGTGCCCGCTTTTCTGCTCGAGACGGTGCCCGTGACCAACCGGCGCTTCGCCGGATTCATCGACGACGGCGGCTACCGGCGCCGCGACCTGTGGAGCGACGCGGGGTGGGCGCACCGCTGCGACGCGGACCTCGAAGCACCTCAGTTCTGGCGTCGCGACACCGAGGGTCGTTGGTGGCGGCGCAGTTTCGGTCGTGAGATACCCGTGCATCCGGACGAACCCGTCGTGCACGTGTGCTTCCACGAGGCCGACGCGTTCGCGCGCTGGGCCGGAGCGCGCCTTCCCAGCGAGGCAGAATGGGAAAAGGCCGCACGGTGGGATCCCGAGACAGGACGCAGCCGGCGGTACCCGTGGGGAGACGACGACCCCGATCCGGAGCACGCCAATCTCGGCCAGCGCCACCTCGGTCCGGCTGCGGTGGGCGCCTACCCGGCGGGGGTATCACCGCTCGGCGTGCATCAGTTGATCGGTGACGTGTGGGAGTGGACGTCGTCGCGCTTCGAGCCCTACCCGGGATTTCGTGCGTTCCCGTACAGGGAGTACTCGGAAGTGTTCTTCGGCGGCGACTTCCGTGTGCTCCGCGGTGGTTCCTTCGGGACCGACCAAGTTGCCTGTCGCGGTACATTCCGGAACTGGGATCATCCGATCCGCCGCCAGATCTTCGCCGGTTTCCGTCTTGCACACGATGCGCCGGAGTCGGACGAGGCGCCGGATGTGTAGACACCTGGGGTACCTCGGCCCGGACGAGTCGGTGGCGTCCCTGCTCGCCGACGGCCCGAATTCGCTTGTGCGGCAATCGTGGGCACCGACCGACATGCGCGGCGGTGGCACCGTCAACGCCGACGGCTTCGGGGTGGCCTGGTGGTCGGACCTCGGTGTTCTCGGCCGTTACCGCTCGCCGCAACCGGTCTGGGCCGACCCGTTCGTTACCGAGGGGCTGCCGACGATCAGATCCGAAGCCGTGATGATCGCGCTCCGTTCCGCAACGGTGGGAATGCCGGTGGAACGTTCTGCCAGCGCACCGTTTTCGGATGGCCGGTGGGCTTTCAGCTTCAACGGGGTGGTACGCGGATGGCCGGGTTCGCTCGTCGAACTCGCGGAGAATCTCCCGGTGTCCGAACTCCTCGAACTCGACTCACCCACCGATTCTGCTGCGCTGTGGATGCTGTTGCGCTCGCGACTGCGTTCGGCGGAACCGGAGCCCGCGTTGATCTCGCTCGTCCACGACATCGTCACACGGTCGCCGGAGTCCCGACTGAACCTGTTGCTGTGCAACGGATCTGGGTTGTGGGCGACCGCGTGGTATCACTCGTTGTGGACGCTCGTGGACGAGAATGTCGCCATTGTGAGTTCGGAACCGTTCGACGACGACCAACGCTGGCAGCAGGTCCCCGACAAGCACCTCGTCCATGCGATACCCGGCAAGCTCGTCGTCACTCCACTGGAGGTGTCCGCTACGTGACCATCGACGTGTTCATCACGCCCGAAGAGTTGGACGAGACGCTGCGCGCTGATGCGCGCAGTGGGCTCACGTCCACTCCCAAACGCTTGTCGCCGACGTGGCTGTACGACGAGCGGGGAAGCGAGTTGTTCGACAGGATCACGTCGCTACCCGAGTATTACCCCACCCGAACAGAATTCGCGTTGCTGCAGAAACACGCCGCGGACATCGCGGAAGCGGCGAAACCCGAGATGCTGGTGGAGCTCGGGTCGGGCTCGTCGGAGAAGACCCGGGTGCTGCTCGACGCGCTGGAACCGTACATCCATACGTATGTTCCGCAGGACGTGTCCGAGCCGGCACTGAGCGCGGCGGTGCGTCGCCTGTCTGCCGAGTATCCGGACCTGGCGGTGCGCGGCGTGGTCAGCGATTTCACCGGTTCTCTCGAGCACCTGCCTGCGGGCGGACACCGCATGGTCGCGTTTCTCGGCGGTACGATCGGCAACTTCGCGCCCGGCGAGCGCGCCGAATTCCTGTCGAACCTCGGGACGATCCTGAACACCGGCGAATGGCTGGTGCTCGGTGCCGGTCTCGTCGTCGACCTCGATGTCCTCATCCCGGCGTACGACGATGCTGCCGGGGTGACAGCCGAATTCGACCGCAACGTGCTGCGCGTGCTGAACCGTCGGCTCGACGCCGATTTCGATCCCGACAAGTTCGTGCACCGCGCTGTGTGGGACGCCGAGAACGAATGGATCGAGATGCGACTCGAAGCGACAGAGGCGATGACGGTGCACGTCCGAGATCTCGATCTGGAACTGACCTTCGCTGCGGGGGAACAGATGTGCACGGAGATCTCCGCGAAGTTCCGGTTGGCGGGCATCGGGAAGGAGCTCGACGAGGCGGGATTCACCGTCCGGCACGAATGGGTCGATCCGGACGGGAGATTCGCGCTGTTCGCTGCATCCCGGCGGTAGCGTCGAATCAAGGAGAGTTTCCTCCTGTCGTGCGGGTTTCCGTTGACTCACGACCCACGGAAACCCGGACAACCTGAGGAAAGTCGCTTTCGCGTCTACAACCCTCGCGCCACCACCGCATGCGTGACGCGGTCGTCGATCGACGAGACCGGGTCCTCGCGTCCCACCCACCTCTCACCACCGAAGTACGTCTCGACGATGTTCTCGGCGGTGCGTGTCGCGAGGGCCTGCGTCGTCAGGGTCGGGTTGGGGCCGCCCAGGCTGTTCGGGAGCGCCGAGTTGTCGGCGATGTAGAGACGCTTGACCCACCGGGCTTCCCCCGACGCATCCAGCACGGAGTTCTCTTCGCGAGAACCCATTCTCATGCTCGACTGTGCATGCAGGATCAACGGCGGCCAGTCGCAGCGGTGCACCGACTTCGCACCCGCCGCGCGCATCAACTCGATGGCCTTGCGGGTGCAGTACTCCCGGTTGCGCCGGGTGCGGTCGGACCTCGTGCGGTGCTGCATCGTCACGCGCGGAACCACTCCGTGCTCGTCGGCAGGTAGTAGACCGGGCACGCTCACGCGGTTGCCGGGTTCGACGTCGTCGTCGGTGATCACGAGTGCGCCGAGGACACGGTCGGCATCGGAGAGTGTGCTCAGCAGATCGCGACCGACCAGTCGGCCGAGGCTGTCGGCTCCCGCAGTATCGACCACACCACCCGCGCGACCGTAGCCGTGGATCCCCGAGTCGCTGTAGCCCAGCGAGTACGCCAGCAGCGCCGGCGGCATGCCCACCTGCTCGATCGCACCGTATCCGGGAAGGTCGACACGCGCATTCGAGCCGGCACCACGGGTTTCGCCGGTGTACTCGTCGAATACGCCGAACACCGCATCCATGTGGTGGTCGGTCAGGCCGCGTCCGACCCACTCGTGTGGGTCGGGTAGTTCCGAGTTGAGCCACAGGCGCGGCGATTCGATTGCTCCCGCAGCCAATACGACGATCGGAGCTTCCGCTTCGTGCTCCTCACCGTCCGCCGTCAGGAATCGGACGCCGTGCGCCACCGTCTCCCCGGAGACCTCGTGGACGAGGATCTTCGTGACCGCGGCGTCGGTCACGAGAGTGACGGGCCTGCCGTGCGGTGACCACGCGTCGGCGGTGAGCATCATCGGCACGTACGAGTTGTCCGTGGATCTTCGGGCCTTGAGATTCCGCGGCGCACCCAGCGGCAGAGAACAGCCCTGATAGCAATGCCCGCACATCGTGCAGCCGCGAGCCTGCGGATGATGCAGCAGCGCGGGGTCGCGGGTGCGTCCGGCGGTACCGCCGGGCTGCAGGATCGCGTTCTGCTGCGCGCGATGCGCCGGGCCGGTGGTATCGAGCGACGTCTGGTGGGGGAGACCCATCGCTGCCGCGCCGCGCAGAAAGATTTTCTCCTTCGTGCCCATGGGCGCGGTCTGCACGGGCAGTGTCGCCTCGACCCACTCGTAGTAGCGGCGCAGTTCGTCGTACCCGAAGGGGAACAGGTGCTCGGTGTCGTACATGTCGCGGTCGGCGCCGTCGTAACCCTCGAACACACCGGGCATCGCGCGGGGCGAGTTGCCGAAGTAGTGGAGCGTCGCGCCGCCCACACCGGAGACCTGCCACACGAACGAATTCTGTGGGAGGTCGCGCAGCCACGGCCCTTTCGACCGGTCGCCGGGACCTTCGCGGAGGAACCCGGTGATCGGGTTGTTGGCGTCGTTCTCGAAGTGCGTCCACTGGTTCTCGGGGTCGTCGAAGCGTGGCCCGGATTCGATCACCAGCACGTCGAGACCCCGTGCGGCGAGTTCCTTCGCGACGACCGGCCCGCCGCCTCCGGCGCCGATCACGATCACATCGGTCAACGTCACCCCTCCGCTCGATCGACGCCACCGTAGTAGCCCTGGAACTCGTCCCACCCGTCGCTGACGCCTTCGTAGCCCGACAGCTCCCAGCCCACCGGACGTCCGGTGAGTTCACGGCGTTCGAGATCGAACGCGGAGACCTCCGAGTAGGCGACGAACGCGGCCAGCGTGGGGATGGCATTGACCGCGTACTCGATGGGGCGACCCGGGAATTGCGGCTCGGTGTCGAGCAATTCGAACACGTGCGCTTTGACGTCGTAGGACAGATTCGCGAACGGTGACGCGAACGGCCCCGCGACGGACGCGGGATCGGCAGTGACCGCGAAGAGATCGACGAGCGCCGCGATCGCGGCAGAGCCCGTGACGTCGATGCCGAGATCTCCGAGAAGCGGGATGGGAACTGCCAGGTCGAACGTGCGCTCGAGCGTCTGGGCGGTGCCCGGTGTGACGCCGCCCGGTGACTCGGTCGCCACACCCTGGTGCTGCGAGTACGGGTCGCTTCCAGGGACGACGAACGCCAGGATTCCGTTGATCGTGTCGCGGACGGAAGGGTTCGACTGCGCAGGCTGTGCCGCCGCTTCACCGCTGAACGACCAGGCCACGCTGGTCAGTGCCGCGCCGGTCGCCGCAACACCCGTAAGGAATCGTCGTCGACTCCACAGTGCATTCGTCTCCACGCCCCACCCTTCTCGGTCCGGGCGAAGCTTACGGAAGTTCCCCGCGGATCTCCGGGAACGGCGCGTCCACCCGGCCCGGTTGCACAGCGGCGCCTCGACACGGAAACTTCGGAACCACGACGTCCCGCCCCCACCCTCTTGCTCATGGCGGTCGCGACCGGATGCTGCCACCCAGCACTCCCACCGTTCGACCACGAGAGTTACGGCGCGACCCTCCGGTTGCTCGTCACGCTCGTGCGGAGGTATCCGCGGCTTCGCACCCGGCAACCACCGCGTTCGGCGTCGTCGTGCTCATCGCCTCGTTGGGTGCGCTCGCCGCTGGCGGGTCGTCGCTGTGGTGGTTCGGCATGAGGCTCAGCCGTTGTGAGCCGTCACCCAGGTCGCGATCCGTGTCCGGGACGTGACGCCGAGTTTTGCGAGGATTCGCTCGACATGCCCGTCGACGGTGCGGGGAGAGATGACGAGTTTGTCGGCGACGGCGCGGTTGCTCATGCCGTCTGCGACGAGCCGGGCGATCTCGAATTCTCGTTTGGTCAACGGCGAGGTGTCCTGGACCACCCGGACTGGCAGCGACGGCTGCTCACCCAGGGCGAACGACACGGCCTGGGTGATGGTCATGCCTTCCGGTGGGGATGACAGCTTGTCGAACGTACTGTCGCCGAGGGAATTCCGGGCCGCGTCACGGGCGGCATGCGAATCGTCGGTCGTGTGCGGGCCGAACGCGCCCACGGTGGTGCCCAGTCGTGTCCACACGACTGCGGCGACCCCGAACAACCGTGCGGACAGCTCGGCGTCGGCGCGGGCGACCGCGGCCCACGCAAGGACCTCAATGGACAGAGCCGTGCAGATCTTGTCCTTGTAATGCTGCTGGATGCGCAGAGCTTGCTGAGAAGCATCCACTGCAGCGGTGGTGTCACCCCGGTGGACGTGCACGAGCGCGGACACCCACAGCGCATAGGCGTGGTTCCATTTCTCCCCGTATCGATCTGCCAGTTCGAACACCCGGGAGCAGGTGGCCAGTGCTTCGTCGTGGAGGCCTTCGTAGCACTGCGCCATCGCGAACTGGAACTCGGCGGTGAGCACCGACGCGGTGTCGTCGTTGTCGCGGTGCACCGCGATTGCGGCGTGGAAGAGGGTGATCGCGTGCGCGGTGTGCCCGCTGAACAATTCGTGCAGACCCCGCCAATGGTCGGCATGCGCGCGAAGCGTGACGTCGCCGAGTGCGGTGGCGAGAGAGCTGCATTCGGCGAGGTAGCGATGGGCTGCGTCGCGGTCGCCCTGGATGAGCGCGATCCACGCGGCCACCCACAGTGCATCGCCACGCTCACGCACCGGATCGGCCAGATGGTCCAGAACCTGCTCGACGCGGCGCCGACCGTACGACAGGTAGCCACCTGCAATCCAGTGATAGCGCAATGCGACCGCGAATTCCGCTGCGACGGGTACCTCGCCGGCCGTGCGGAGAGACCAGTCGAGGGCGGCCATGAGGTTGGCGTGGTCGCCTCGCAGCTGCGCCAGAAGCCCGGATTGGTCCGGGCCGCACCAATGTCGGACGGACGTCGACGCGAGAGCAGCGAAGTGGTCGCGGTGCCGAAGGCAGAGGATGTCGGTGTCGCCGGCTGCCTCGAGCAGTTCGCTTCCATACTCCCGCACGGTCATGAGCTGGTTGTAGCGAACCGGATCCGATGACCGGTCCACAATCACGAGGGACTTCGCGATCAGCCGGTCCAGCAGGTCGAGGACGTCGCCCGAACGGATGTCGCCGAACCCGCACACGGCCTCCGCAGCGTCGAGATCGAACCCGCCTGCGAAAACCGACAATCGTGCCCACAGCGAGCGCTCTGGGCCGGAACACAATTCGTAGCTCCAATCGACGAGCGCACGCAACGTCTGCTGGCGAGGCAGTGCGCTCCGATCGCCGCCGGTGAGCAGGGCGAAACGCCGGTCGAGCCGTTCGACGAGCTGAGCGGGAGAGAGCGAGCGCAACTTCGCGGCGGCGAGCTCGATTGCCAGCGGAATACCGTCGAGTCTTCGGCACAGCTGAACCACTGCAATGACATTGGCGTCGGTGAGCTCGAAATCGGATACCGTGCTGCGGGCTCGCTCGACGAGCAGGGACACGGCTTCGAAGTGAGCGACCTCGGCTGCACGGTAGTGCTCCGAATGCTCCGGTAGGGAGAGCGGCGGCAGATCGTAGATCTGCTCACCGGCGATGCGCAGTGGCTCACGGCTCGTCGTGACGATCCGGATCTCGGGAGCAGCCGCGAGGATGGCGGCGACAAGTTCGACGACGGGCGAGAGCAGATGTTCGCAATTGTCGATGACGATGAGCATCTGCCGTCCGCGCACCCGGTCGGTGAGCTTGTCGACCACCGGTTTGCTCGATTGGTCCGTCACCCCCAGGGCCGCAGCTGCGGCAGCCGCGACCGCCCCCGGATCGCCTACGGGTGCCAGGTCGATCCACGCAGGTGCATCGCGGAAGACACGCCCGGTGCGGTCGACGAGTTCCTCGGCGAACCGCGTTTTACCCACACCTCCGGGGCCGACCAACGAGACGAGCCGAGACTGCTGCAGGCATGAGCGTGCAGCGTCGAGTTCGTGTCGACGCCCGACGAAGCTCGTCATGGACCTACCGGCCATGGATCGAGGAGGGGATGTGTGCGAAGGCAGCGCGGACTCCTGGGTGTTCTCGGGGACGCCGCCGAACATACCCCACTCGTTGTGACGGGTAACACAGGTAGCGAAGGGGGTAATTCACCCCGTGTCCGGGGGGTGTGATGCGCGTCATGGTTGTTCTCGACCTTCTCCACTGCGATTCACGAGGAGCCACGCTATGCCTTTCCCCCGTTCCACGACCCCCGATGTCGACGTCATCGTGGTGGGCGCCGGCTTCACCGGGCTGTACGCCCTGCACAAGTTCCGCGACCTGATGGGCCTGTCGACCAGGGTTTTCGATGCTGCAGGCGACGTCGGCGGGACGTGGTACTGGAACCGATACCCCGGTGCTCGCGTCGACATCGAGTCGGTGCACTACTCGTACTCCTTCTCGGAGGAACTCCAGCAGGAATGGCATTGGAGCGAGAAGTTCGCTGCACAACCCGAGATCCTCGAGTACCTGAATCACGTCGCGGACCGATTCGACCTCCGCAAGGACATCACGTTCGAGACCCGCATCGAGTCGGTGGTGTGGGACGACGATGCCCGCTTCTGGACGGTGACCACGCACACCGGGGAGACCGTGACCGGCCGGTACTTCATCTCGGGTGCAGGCAACCTGTCGGTGCCGAAGACACCGGAGTTCCCGGGCATCGACGCATTCGCAGGCGAGACCTACCTGACGGGCAATTGGCCGCACGGAGGCGTCGACTTCACCGGTAAGCGGGTAGGCATCATCGGTACGGGCTCGAGTGGCATCCAGGCCATCACGGAGATCGCAAAGGAAGCCGGGCACCTCACCGTGTTCCAGCGGACCCCGAACTACGCGACCCCGATCGGCAACGCCCCGACGGACGAGACAGAGATGGCCCAGGTCAAGGCCAACTACAAGGAGTTGCGCGACGCCGCGCGCAAGCACTTCCTCGGTGTGCCGTACGACCAGGTGCAGGATTCGGCACTCGAGGTCTCCGCGCACGAGCGACGCCGAGTGTTCGACGAGCGCTGGGACGCCGGCGGCTTCCGGCTGTTCATCGACAGCTTCCGCGACATCCTGTTCGACAAGGAAGCCAACGACACGGTGTCGGAGTACATCCGTGAGCGCATCCACGAGCGGGTGAACGACCCCGAGGTCGCGAAGCTCCTCGCACCGGTGACCTACCCGTACGCGACGAAGCGGCCCCCGCTCGAGACGAACTACTACGAGACGTACAACCGTGACAACGTGACACTCGTCGACGTCAAGAACGCACCGATCGAGGAAATCACCACTTCGGGCGTGTGTACCGGCGGCATCGAGCACGAACTCGACGTGATCGTCCTGGCCACCGGATTCGATGCGATGACCGGCCCGCTGCTGGCAATGGGCATCGTCGGACGCGACGGGCTGAAGCTCGAAGACAAGTTCGCGGACGGTCCTCACACGTATCTGGGCCTGATGATGCACGACTTCCCGAACCTGTTCCTGATCACCGGGCCGCAGTCCCCGTCGGTGCTCTACAACATGCCGTTGGCGATCGAGGACCACGTGGACTTCGCAGCGGAGTCCATCGAGTACCTCCGGGGCCGAGACCTCGACACGATCGAACCGGTCGCGGACGCGGAGAACGCGTGGGTCGAACACTGCGCGGAACTCGCGAACTCGACGTTGATGCCGAACACCGACTCCTGGTACATGGGCGCGAATATTCCGGGCAAACCCCGAGTGTGCCTCGTGTATCTCGGTGGCGCGCCGACCTACCGGGCCAAGTGCGCCGAGGTGATCGAACGCGGCTACGAGGGATTCACTCTCGTCGGCGCCGACACAGGCGCGAAGCGCGTCTCGCTCGCGTCCTGATCCGACCTACCCACACCTACACATCGAGGGATTCCCATGGCTCTGGACGACCACGTAGCCCAGCTCATCGAGACACTGAACTCTCAGGGGTTCACCTCGTTCGAACAGCTCTCCGTCGAGCAGGCACGCGCAGTGATCGACACCTTCACCGGACTTCAGGCTCCCGCGCAGGACGTCGCGCGGGTCGTGAACCTCACCTACCCGGGAGGCGGCGGTGACCTGCCGGTGCGGATCTATGTTCCCGCGGCGGCAGGACCGGTGCCCGAGACGCCGTTGCCCGTGGTGCTCTACTTCCACGGCGGCGGCTTCATCGGAGGGAGCATCGACGTCGCCGACGAACCCTGCCGTGCGGTCGCCAACGGCGCGGGAGCCATCGTGGTGTCCGCCGAGTACCGATTGGCACCCGAACACCGATTCCCTGCCGCGCCCGACGACGCCTACGCGGCACTGAACTGGGTTGCCGCGCACATCGCGGACTTCGGCGGCGACCCGGACAACATCGTGATCGCCGGCGACAGCGCCGGTGGCAACCTCGCGGCCGTGACGGCGCTGCGCGCCCGAAACGAGGCAGGGCCGAGTCTGCGTGGGCAGGTGCTGATCTATCCGGTGATCGACCCGAGCGCGGAATTCCCGTCGACCCGCGAATACGCGGAGGGCTACGTCATCACGAAGCGGGGACTCGACTGGTTCTGGATGCAGTATCTGGACGTGCCCGGCGACGCGAGCAACCCGTACGCAGTACCGTCCCGCGCCGGTGATTCGAGTGGCCTTCCTCCGGCGCTCGTGCTCACCAACGAGTACGAGGTCGGGCGAGACGAGGCCGAGGACTATGCGGCCAGGTTGGAGGCCGCGGGCGTCGACGCGACCGTTCGCCGATTCGACGGGCTCGTGCACGGTGTGTTCTGGATGTCGGGGGCGGTGCCTCGGAGCAGCGAGGTTCTTGCTGCCGTCTGTGATTACATCGGCTCGATCACCGCGCCCAGCGCCGTGCAGTGAACGGCCGGCTCGGCGCGCGACATGTTGCGCGCCGAGCGCAGCCGATTCGTCGGAAGTGCCGTACGTTGGTGTCGTCGGCCTTGACGATCGGTTGACGTTTCTTTGGGAAAGTCGGTGGTCGGCGTGCGGGGAGGCACACGGTCGATGGCGGTTGCCGTCGTCGCGTCTGTTGTCGTGCCGTCCGCTCTCACGGGATGCGCGACCGTCATGGCAGGAACACCGACCGAGACCCCGTCCGCTCCCGTCGAGTACCTCGCCCCCAACACGCACAGTCGTTCGATCCTCCCGGCCGACAAGATGCTGCTCGAGGTTGCAGAGAGACTGCGTCGGCTCGACCCGTGCGGGCTGCTACCGGAAAAGGTGATTGCCGGGTACGGCGAAGTGCGTCAACTCGGGCCGCAAGTCGCACTCGACACCTGCACGGCCGTCGTACATCCGTCCGGGGGAGCGAAGCACGACGAACTGAACGTCACCATCGACCTGTCGCCTGCACCGACCACGGAGGGCGGACTCGACAGGTCGTTCGGCGACACCGAGGTCTATCGGACCACTACAGCGCGCGACAACTCCGCAGGCTGCACGTTGAGATTCGCGCTGGACATCCCCGTCACCGTGACCGCCGACGCGGTTCCACCCGCGCGGTTCGCCACGATCGAGGCCACGCAGTACCGCTCCGACGAATCGACAGGCAACGTGGTGCCGGTGTGCGATGTGGCAGCGGACGTCCTTTCGGTGACGCTGGCGCGGGTGCCGTCGTTGCCGGCACGACCGACCAGCGGTCCGGGCAGAATCCGGCTGGCAGCGGCCGATCCGTGCGAGATCGTCGGCAGCTTCGCACCGGAAGATCTGGTCGGATGGCAGATCGACAGTGATCCGTACCGTTGTGTCCTCACACCGCAAGCAGAGGGCACCGCGCCGCAGATGTGGAGCATCCACTACGGACTCGAGCCCGAATTCGTGCCCACCGAAGGCGACGACACCCGCGAGGTGATGTTCGACGGCCTGACATTGCACATTCGCGAATCCGGCGATTCCTGCCGGATCTCGGCGCCGGTCGAATCGGTGATCGACACCAATCGGCCCGGAGCGGAACGCCACAACTGGTCGGGTGGACGCAACGTTCCGGCGGTCGTCCTGACCAGTGACACCCCGAACTGCGATGAACTGGTCCCGCTCACGGTCGAAATCGCCGATGGCGCTCTGACCTGACGGCTCGCCGTCGTGGTCGGCCGGCCGGGTGCGGCCTCGGGCCTGTGATCGAAAAGTGCCCGAGATGGCCGCGGCGGTGCTCCTACTTCGCGGCGCTCAGCCGAGCCTTCTCCAACGCGGCGAGAGTGCGCAGCACGGTCGCCTTCTGCTTCTCGAGATCGCTGCGGCGAGCGCGGGCCGCCAGACCGGACTGCTCGGCGACCAGGGTGAGCTGCGCATCGATCGCGGAGAGCTGATCGAGCAATGCGAGTGCACGGCTCTGGATCTCGTCGAGGTCGACGCTCGTAGTGGCTGCAGCTGCAGCGGAGGTGCGACGGGAAGCCGACGGCGCCGAGTTCGAGGAGCGCGACGTGGAGCTCGACTTCGTGGCAGCGGGCTTGTCCGCGATGATGGCTGCAGCGCGGGGGCGGAGGGCCTTACGGACGAGCGCGGGGTCCGGCTGCACGTCGAGACGAATGTCGTTGAGTGCGCGGCGCGCATCGCGTGCGGCGACCCGGTGGTCGTATTCTTCCTCGTCTTCGGACTGCAGGGTTCCGCCGATGGGACGCAGGCCGTAGGTGCCCATGAAACGCCGGGCCTCGTCGATCACAGATTCGTGTCCGCGGCAAGTGGCGCAACGAGGTTCGTTTCGGAACTCTTCTACCGAGTCGGTGTCGCCGCACCACACGCAGGCGCCGGGAGACCACCTTCGCGCAATCCGATTTGTCGGGGTTTCCAGTGAGGCCTCGAGAATCTGCGCGTCGATCACGAGGAGCCACCCTAGGTCAAACGACCCGGTCTCCGCTGCCCGGGGTCTGATTCGACCTGCGACGTTCCACGGCGGCGTGATGAAGATCATCGATGTACGTGCGGTGACGGCCGTGTGACGTGAGTGTGACGACAAACCATTGCGCTGCACGGCATTTGCAAACCGAACGGTTTGATCGGCCGCGAAGCCGGTCACGTCACCATGGCAGCCGTGAGCCATTCGACGAGTGGGCGGACTTCCCGCCACGAACCTCGTACCTCGTCGAGGGTGCGAGCGGTGTCGAGCCACGGCGGCGACACCTCGGTGCGGCCGGCATGCAGTGTCTTGTGCCGCAGCAGGCCGATGCGCGGATGATCCGCCGAGAACCCTCGCGGACGGGTCTTCAGTTGCTCGCCATCGATCTCATAGCCGGCGCGTGTCATGCGGCGCACGATCTTGTCGAGTTCGGGGCCGCGACGCTCGTGATCGATCGCAGAGCGGAGCCCGGCGAGCTGAGCGGACGTCGCGGCATAGGATCCGCCGGCGATGCGTAGCCCCGCAGCGTTGATCTCGACGTAGAACCCGATACCCGGCCCGGTGGCGACGTAGCCACCCTGATGGGTTTTGTACGGGAGTTTGTCCTTGCTGAACCGGACGTCTCGATACGGACGGAACGCCTTGCCGTCACCGAACTCGTCTCCGAGTTCGCTGAGCAGGGCAAGCATCGGGCCGCGCACGCAGTCGTCGTAGACGGCCTTGTGCGCGGCCCAGAATGCTTTGCTGTTGTCGGCCTCGAGATCCTCGTAGAAGTCGAGTGCCGCGACGGGAAATCCTGTGAACATCCCGTCAGTCTGCCTTGCGGTGGAACCGGTCAGGCGACGCCGTTGAAGAGCGACGTGACGGAGCCGTTCTCGAACACCTCGCGGATCGTCTGCGCGAGCAGCGGCGCGATGGTGAGCACGGTGAGCGACTCGAACTGCTTCTCCGGGGGAATCGGCAGCGTGTTGGTGACGATGACCTCCTGCGCGCCGCATGCGGCGAGGCGCTCGGCGGCCGGGTCGGAGAGCACGCCGTGCGTGGCGGCGATGATGACATCGCCTGCGCCGGCCTCGCGCAGGATCTTGACAGCGCCGGCGATGGTGCCGCCGGTGTCGATCATGTCGTCGATCAGAATGCAGGTGCGGCCCTCGACCTCACCGACCACGCGGTTCGACTTCACCTGGTTCGGCACCAGCGGGTCGCGGGTCTTGTGGATGAACGCGAGGGGAGCGCCGCCGAGAGTGTCGGCCCATTTCTCCGCGACACGCACGCGACCCGAGTCGGGGGAGACGACGGCGATGTTGTCGACGCCGTACTTGCCGCGGATGTACTCGGCGAGCTGACCCTGCGCGTGCATGTGGTCGACCGGGCCGTCGAAGAAGCCCTGGATCTGGTCGGTGTGCAGGTCGACCGTGATGATGCGGTCGGCGCCTGCGGTCTTGAGCAGATCGGCGATGAGGCGGGCCGAGATGGGCTCGCGTCCGCGGTGCTTCTTGTCCTGACGGGCGTAGGGGTAGAACGGCAGGATCGCGGTGATGCGCTTGGCGGAACCACGCTTGAGCGCGTCGATCATGATGAGCTGTTCCATGACCCACTCGTTGAGCGGGAACGGGTGGCTCTGCAACACGAATGCGTCGGAACCGCGGACCGACTCCTCGAAACGGACGAAGGTCTCGCCGTTGGCGAAGTCGCGGGCGGTTTGCGGGGTGAGGGGGACGCCGAGTTCCTTAGCGACCTGCTCTGCCAGCTCGGGATGTGCCCGGCCGGAGAAGAGCATCAAGTTCTTCTGGTTGTCGATCCAATTGGTCACTGGTCCTGGCCGTCCTTCTGACGCTCGTGATCTTGCTCTGCTTGCTGTGCTTGCGATGCTGCCTCGGCAGCGGCGGTCCCAGCGCGGTTTCGCTGGACCCACCCCTCAATATTGCGCTGTGGCGCACCCGACACCGCCAGTGCCCCCGGCGGAACGTCGCGGCGCAGCACCGTCCCGGCACCCGTGTAGGCCCCGTCACCGACGTTCACCGGCGCCACGAACATCGTGTCGGAACCCGTGCGGACATGCGATCCCACCACCGTGCGGTACTTCTCGACACCGTCGTAGTTCACGAACACGCTCGAGGCGCCGATGTTGGAATGTTCACCGATCTCGGCGTCGCCGACATAGGTGAGGTGGGGGACTTTCGAATGGGCGCCGATCTGCGCGTTCTTGGTCTCGACGAACCCGCCGAGCTTGCCGTGCGCACCGAGCTCGGTGCCGGGGCGCAGGTAGCTGAACGGCCCTACGGTCGCGTACGCGCCGATCGTCGCGCCCGAGCCGTGTGTGCGGACCACGGATGCCCCCGCGCCCACCTGCACATCGGTGAGTGTGGTGTCGGGGCCGATCTCGGCGTCTTCGGCGATCGCAGTACGGCCGAGGAGTTGGACACCGGGATGCAGCGTCACATCGGGGGCGAGGACGACCTCGACGTCCACCCACGTTGTCGACGGGTCGAGCACGGTCACGCCCTCGCGCATCCAGCGCTCGAGGAGACGCCGGTTGAGTTCGGAGGTCAACGCGGCGAGCTGCACACGGTCGTTGACGCCGGCGACGCGCATCGCGTCATCGGTGTGCACGGCACGGACGACGTCGCCGCGGCCACGGGCGATGCCGATCACGTCGGTCAGGTACAGCTCGCCTTGAGCGTTGTCGGTGCTCAGCTCGCCGAGCGATGTTCGCAGCCGGGCGGCGTCGAATGCGTACACACCGGAGTTGACCTCGGTGATGGCGCGTTCGGCAGCGGTCGCGTCCTTTTCCTCGACGATCGAGGCGACGTCTCCGTCGGTGGTGCGCACGATGCGTCCGTAGCCGGTGGGTTCGGTCACCGTCGTAGTGAGGACGGTGACCGCTGCGGGCTCGGGATCGGCGTGGGTCTCGAGAAGCTCACCGATGGTGTCGGCATCCAGCAGCGGCACGTCGGCCGCAGTGACGACGATGGTGCCGGTGAAGTCCTCGGGGAGTTGCGTCAGACCGCACTGGACGGCGTGACCGGTGCCGTTCTGGGCGTCCTGGACCGCGATGGTGACGGTGCGTCCGAGCTCTTTCGCGAGGTCGGCGACGGCTTCCTCGACACGTTCGCGTTCGTGGCCGACCACCACGACGAGGTGCGCAGGGTCGACGGCGGAGGCGGCGTGCAGAGAATGCGAGAGCATCGAGCGGCCGCCGAGTGTGTGCAGGACCTTCGGGGTCTTGGATCGCATTCGCGTTCCCGCTCCAGCGGCCAGGACGATCATCGCGGTCTGCACTTGCATGTAGCTCCCTCGGCGCGGCGTGCGTGCGGACGCCCCGACGACGTGCGCACTGGAGCTCGACGGCTCCGGCAAATGTCCCCCGCTCCGCCGCCAGGACTCGAACCTGAACTATCTGAACCAAAATCAGAGGTGCTGCCGATTACACCACGGCGGACTACGACACCCCCGGGCATCGATCCCCGGGCGTGCGCCCCCGATCCTTGCACGAGACGGAACGGAGGTCGAATGTGGGGCCCGATATCGCGGGTGTAGCTAGGGTGGTCGGAACAAGCCGGACAACGGTGCCGGTGTGGTGCCGTGGGAGAAGGAGTCAGGTGTCGCGATCATCGCAACCTTCCGCCGAACGCACTCCGCGCATCCGTATGACCGGCACCCAGCGGCGTGAGCAACTGATCGAGATCGGTCGTGCCCTGTTCGCCGAACGTGGGTACGAAGGGGCGTCGATAGAGGAGATAGCGCAGCGGGCGCAGGTGTCCAAGCCGGTGGTGTACGAGCACTTCGGAGGTAAGGAAGGCCTGTACGCCGTGGTCGTGGATCGGGAGATGACGATCCTGATGTCGATGGTCACCGAATCCCTGACACGTAACCGGTCGCGGGTTCGTGTCGAGCGTGCCGCCCTCGCATTGCTCACCTACGTCGAGGAGCGCACCGACGGTTTCCGCATCCTGGTGCGCGACTCGCCGATGGCGGCCGAGGAAGGTACCTACTCGAGTCTGCTCAACGAGGCCATGCGCCAGGTCGGGCAGTTGCTCGCCGGCGACTTCTCACGACGGGGGCTGAATCCCGAGCTCGCGCCTTTGTACGCGCAGGCGCTGGTGGGCATGGTCGCGACGACGGCGACGTGGTGGCTCGACGAGCGGACGCCCTCGAAGGAAGTGGTGGCCGCGCATCTGGTCAATCTGTGCTGGAACGGTTTGACTCGCCTCGAAGCCGATCCGGCGCTGGGAACCGACTGAATCGTCGACGACCTTCATGGGTTCACCGGATCGTGTCGTTTTCGGGACGGCACGTCACCTGCATACAGTCTGTCTGGAGGTGCTACGGTAGGCGAGCTGTCGTCTATTCGGGTGACTTCCGGTCAGGTATGAGGTAGAAGGCTCTCTTTCGTACCGCCTCCCGGGTTTGGCGGCACAACTGACGTGGTCGTTGGACGAGGGAGGCGGCGGGATGGCGCGCCAGGTTCGGGCGGAAGCAACGCGTGAGGCCGTACTCGGTGGAGCGGCGGAAGTCTTCGTGCGACTCGGCTACGCCAATGCGAGTCTCAACGAGATCATCGACGAGGCGGGTGTCACCAAAGGTGCGCTCTACTTCCATTTCGGCTCCAAGGAAGAACTTGCTCGCGGTGTGATCGATTCCGGCTGCGAACGATTCGCCGCCGCCGCGCTCAGTAAGATGGAACAGCGCGCCCCCGCACTCGAAACTGCCATCGAAGTGTCCGTCCTCAACGCCAGCCTGTCCGAGTCCGATCGGATCGTGCGGGCGATGTTCCGGCTGCTCGTGGAGATCGGTGACTACCACGGAAACGAGGTCGCACCGTTCGGCTCGTGGTTCACTTCCATGCTGGACCTCATGCAGCGCGCACACGACGAGGGCGATCTGGAACCCTCCATCGACGTCGATGCGCTGTCCTTCCTCCTCCTGCAGTCGCTGATCGGGGCACGCACCGTGTCCGCTGCGCTCGGCAGAACCGACCAGCTGATCGAGCAGATCGAATCGATGTGGTCGATCCTGCTGCCCGCGCTCGTACCCGCAGACAAACTCGGTTACTTCCGTCAGTTCGTGTCGCGGCGGTTGCGCGTCTCGTAAGGTCGCGCTGTGAACTTCGGACCCTTCGACGCGAAGCAGGCGCCGAGCGCACTCGCGCGCGCCATCGACGACCTCGGACCCACCGTCGCGATCACCTTCTCGGCGGTGCCGGCACTGCTGACCGTCAGGCAGGCGGCGGATGTCCTCGGTAGCTCACGGCATCATGTCGCACAGCTGATCGACACCGGTGCCCTGCCCGCAGAATTCCACGGACTGCACCGCCGGGTGTCGCGTACCGATGTACTGGCCATCGCCGACAGGCAGAGCCGGATCCGCACCGAGGTGCTCGACAGTCTTGCCGAACTGTCACGCCGCGAAGGTCTGTACGACGAGTTCTGACGATTCCGAGAAAAGGGGGACGCGCGTGCCGGTTCGGGTTGTCTTGGGGGCAACCGCATTGGTCCGACCACGAGTTCGCGACATCGCGTTGGCTTTCGCCGAAGACGGTCACTGCCAACCCTTCTGGAGCGACGGCATCATCGCGGAGGTGGACCGCCGGTTGCCGGCGGATCTGTCGCGCGCGACACGGGATTACCTGTTCGCCGAACTCGAGCGTGCATTCCCCGAGGCGCGGGTGACATGGCCGGCGACCGTGCTGCGGGAGGTTCCGTATGTCGTCGACCCCGCGGAGACGCACATGATGTCGGTGGCGTTGCTCTCCCACGCGGACGCCGTGGTCACGCAGACCCCCTCGCTGGCCGCGGCCCTCGAACGGGTCGACGTCGAACCGTGGACCGTCGACGCATTCGTCACCTTCGTTCTCGACGCGGCTCCCGAGGCAGCACAGCGCACTTTGCTTGCTGTGGTGCGCCGCCGATGGCTGCCACCGCATCCCGACGCCTCCGAGGGCGACGGCCCCACTGATGCCGAGCTGCTCGGACGGCTCTCGGAATGGGCGGGGCGGGCACTCGGTGCCAGCAGTGCCGGCCTCCTCGCCGCCTATGCCGACGAGGCGCGGTTCCGGTAGCTCTATGCCCTGGCCGTCCACACGTGTCGCCCCCACGGCATAGACTCGTCACGGTCTTCGTCTCACACTCAGGAGCGCTTTCCTTGTCCGCTGTGTCCCCGGCCGCCACCCCTCTGTCCGGATTGGCGCGGATCGCGCTGGCCGACGACCAGTTCCGCAAGGTCGCCGAACTCGCCGGTTCCGCCGAACAAACGCTGGTCGCGCCGCCTGCGGCACGTCCGTTCGTCGCCGCGGCCCTCGCCGAGAAGGCGCCACTACTCGTCGTCACCGCCACCGGTCGCGAGGCCGACGACCTCACCGCCGAACTCGCGGAGATGCTCGGTGAGTCCGCGGTGCAGTTCCCGTCGTGGGAGACGCTGCCGCACGAGCGCCTGTCGCCGAGCGCCGACACCGTGGGTAAGCGACTCCAGGTGTTGCGTCGGCTGGCGCGACCCGACGACGGCGAACTCGGTTCCGAACTGCGCGTCATCGTCGCGACCGTGCGCTCGCTCGTGCAGCCCATGGCGCCCGGCCTCGGTGAGATCGAGCCGGTCACCCTGCGGGTAGGCTCCGAACACAACTTCGACACGCTCGTCGAGCGGCTCGTCGAACTCGCTTATGCGCGCGTCGACATGGTGGGTAAACGCGGTGAGTTCGCCGTCCGCGGCGGCATCCTCGACGTCTTTCCACCCACCGCCGACCATCCCGTCCGTGTCGAATTCTGGGGCGACGAGGTCACCGAGCTGCGACCGTTCTCCGTAGCTGATCAGCGGTCGATCCTCGACGTCGAGGTCGCGACCGTCATCGCCACTCCCTGCCGGGAACTGTTGCTCACCGAGGCCGTCAAGGAACGGGCGGCGCAGCTTGCGAAGGACAACCCGGCCGACGCCTCGCTCGTCGAGATGCTCGACAAGATGTCCGGCGGCATTCCCGTCGAGGGCATGGAGGCGCTCCTGCCCGTCCTGCAGCCCGGCGAGCTGCAGTTGCTCACCGACGTCCTGCCGTCCGGCACGCACGTATTGCTGTGCGATCCGGAGAAGGTGCGCACCCGCGCGACCGATCTGATGCGCACCGGCCAGGAATTCCTCGAGGCATCGTGGACGGCCGCGTCGATCGGCGGCGCCGCACCTCTGGACGCTAGCAACCTCAAGGGTATCGACGGCAAACCGATGGACCTCGCGGCATCGTCGTACCGGTCTCTGCGGCAGGTCCGCGAAACCGCCCAGGCGAACGGCACACCGTGGTGGACGCTGTCGCCACTCGCCTCGGGAGCCGACACCGAAACGGTGCTCGACGTGCAGTCGGCCCCCGAGGTGCGCGGATCCGAGGAACTACTGTCCATGCTGTTCGTGAACCTGCGCGCACATGTCACCACCGGTGGGCGCGCCGCGATCGTCGTTGCAGGCACCGGCACCGGGCTACGCATCCTCGAGCGGCTGAAGGAGAACGAGGTTCCCGCGGCCAAGCTCGAACCCGGAGCCGAGCCCGTCCGCGGGCAGGTCGGGGTCATCAAGGGTGCGCTCCACGAGGGGCTCGTGCTCGCAGGCAACGGCGACAATCAGGTCCCCGGGGTGGTGCTGGTCACCGAAGCCGATCTCACGGGCAACCGCGTCACCGCAGCGGAAGGCCGCAAGACCCCGGTCAAGCGCCGCAACCAGGTCGATCCGCTGGCACTCACCGCCGGCGATTACGTGGTGCACGACCAACACGGCATCGGCCGCTTCGTGGAGATGGTCGAACGCACCATCGGCGGCGCCCGACGCGAATACCTCGTGATCGAGTACGCCGCGAGCAAACGCGGCCAGCCCGGCGACCGATTGTTCGTCCCGATGGAATCGCTCGATCAGCTCTCCCGCTATGTCGGCGGCGAGTTGCCCGCCATCAGCAAGCTCGGCGGATCCGACTGGGCCAACACGAAACGTAAAGCGCGCAAGGCAGTTCGGGAGATCGCCGGCGAGCTGGTACGGCTGTACGCGGCGCGTCAGGCCTCGCCCGGTCATCAGTTCGGCCCCGACACCCCGTGGCAGAAGGAGATGGAGGACGCCTTCCCCTTCACCGAGACGCAGGACCAGCTCACGGTCATCTCCGAGGTCAAGAACGACATGGAGAAGGCTGTGCCGATGGACCGCGTCGTCATCGGCGACGTCGGCTACGGCAAGACCGAGATCGCCGTGCGTGCCGCATTCAAGGCCGTGCAGGACGGCAAGCAGGTCGCGGTGCTGGTGCCCACGACTCTACTCGCGCAGCAGCACCTCCAGACATTTACCGAGCGGATGGCGGCGTTCCCCGTGGTGGTGAAGGGTTTGAGCCGCTTCACCGACTCGGGCGACTCCAAAGAGATCCTCGCGGGTATGGCCGAGGGTGAGGTCGACATCGTGGTGGGCACCCACCGTCTGCTGCAGACCGGTGTGCGGTGGAAGGATCTCGGCCTGGTCATCGTCGACGAGGAGCAACGATTCGGCGTCGAACACAAGGAGCACATCAAGGCGCTTCGCACCCACGTCGACGTGCTCACCATGTCTGCCACTCCGATCCCGCGCACGCTCGAGATGAGTATGGCGGGGATCCGTGAGATGTCGACGATCCTCACTCCGCCGGAGGAGCGGCACCCGATCCTCACGTATGTGGGCGGGTACGCCGACAAGCAGGTGGCCGCGGCCATCCGCCGCGAGCTGCTGCGCGACGGCCAGGTGTTCTACGTGCACAACCGGGTGAGTTCGATCGAGAAGGCCGCCAAGAAGATTCGCGAACTCGTACCCGAGGCACGTGTCGTGGTGGCGCACGGGCAGATGAACGAGGACATCCTCGAGAAGACCGTGCAGGGATTCTGGGAACGCGAATTCGACGTGCTGGTGTGTACGACGATCGTCGAGACCGGTCTCGACATCTCCAATGCCAACACCCTGATCGTCGAGCGTGCCGACGCGCTCGGCCTGTCGCAGCTGCATCAGCTGCGCGGCCGCGTGGGACGTTCCCGCGAGCGCGGCTACGCATACTTCCTCTACCCGCCCGAGAAGCCGCTCACCGAAACGGCCTACGACCGGCTCGCGACGATCTCGCAGAACTCCGACCTCGGTGCCGGTATGGCAGTCGCGATGAAGGACCTCGAGATCCGCGGCGCCGGAAACGTGCTCGGTGCCGAACAGTCCGGACACGTCGCAGGCGTGGGCTTCGACCTGTACGTGCGGCTCGTCGGTGAAGCGGTCGAGGCGTTCCGTGCCGCCGCCGACGGCACACCGGTCACCACGGACGAGGCGCCGAAAGAGGTGCGGGTCGATCTTCCCGTCGACGCGCACATCCCCGCCGATTACGTCACCTCCGACCGCCTGCGGCTCGAGGCGTACCGGAAGCTCGCCGCCGCCACCGACGACTCGGCGATCAGCGCGGTCATCGACGAACTCGTCGACCGCTACGGTCCGCTACCCGAGGAGGTGCGCAGGCTCGTCTCGGTCGCGAAGTTGCGGTTGCTCGCGCGTGTGTACGGACTCGAGGAAGTGGCGGTCACCGGTACGCAGTTGAAGATTTCGCCGATGGAGCTTCCCGACTCGAAGCAGATGCGACTCAAGCGTCTGTACCCGACGGCGCAGTACCGCGCCACGAGCGGCACCGTGCAGTTGCCGCTACCGCGGACCGGTGGGATCGCATCCGATCGCGTGCGTGACGTCGAACTTCTCCAGTTCATCGCCGATTTCCTCCTCGCGATGGATGGGAAGCCCCAGGGTTCGGTGGATGTGCGTGTCGAGGCCGGGGCGCAGGTCTGAGCGAGCGATGACGGACACGGGAGACGCGCTGAGCCGAGCCGCCGAGGTGATGGACCGCCTCTGGTCCTTCGGGGGCTGGGAAGTCACCCAGACGCACGAGAGCCTGCGGCGCTACCTGGTCGAGGAGACCTACGAAGTTCTCGATGCCATCGACTCCGGTGATCCAGACTCTCTGCGTGAAGAACTCGGAGACCTGTTGTTGCAGGTGTTGTTCCACTCGAGGATCGCCGAGGCTGCGGGCCAGTTCACCGTCGACGATGTGGCGGCGACGCTGGTGGCGAAGCTGGCTGCGCGTAGCCCGCACCTGACCAACGGGCACACCGGTCCGCTCGATGTCGCCGAACAGGAGGCGGCGTGGGAGGCGGCGAAGGCGGTCGAGAAAGCGCGACCGTCCTGCCTCGACGGCATCGCCATGGCGCAACCGGCATTGGCATTGGCCGACAAGGTGCTCGAGCGGGCGCGACGGGCGGGCCTGCCCGACGATCTCGTGCCGGATGGTTTTAGGTGCGTTCGCGTAGGCGAATCCGGCGACACGGAGTCGTCGTTTCGCAGCGCCGTGCTGGAATTCGCCGCGGCGATCCGTGCGGCCGAGGAGTCGGCGGCGGGCGGTGTCGATCGGGGCGCTCCTGGTGTCGGTCCCGGGTTCGGCCTCGATGCGGAGGCGTGGCGTCGCCACTGGCATCGCTGAGTTCGAGGCCTGTCGACCTCGGGGTCGTCCAGCTTGAGAAACGCAAGGATTATTTCTCGGGATGAAACAAACCCAAATACTGTTTTATGGCTTACTATCGTACGCACGACAGGTTAATCACCGGGAGAGGCAAACTCCGGTATACGAATGTCGGGTTCGGACCAGCGGAATTTGCCACACGCGCCTACGTGCGCCGTGCCCAGAGCAGATCGGAGTCCAGCATGACCCAGGTACGCCCGCCCAATGGGCTCGTGGCCGGAGCATCACCAGAGCGGATGGTCGACCCAACCGAACATTTCCGGCCGGGGAGACCCACGCGAACCCCCGACGACATTGCCGACAGTGCACGCCTCGATCGGGTCGGCACCACCGTCCCCGCACAGAAGCCCACCGTCAGTCTGATCATCCCGGTCAGGAACGAAGGGCGGAACATCGCCTGGGTGCTCGAGCAGGTTGCCGACGAGATCAGTGAGATCATCCTGGTCGACGGGAACTCGACCGACTCGACGCTCATCACCGCCAACAGCTGCCGGCCGGACATCAAGGTCGTGCCCCAGGAAGGCACCGGCAAGGGCAGCGCGCTCAGGACCGGGTTCCTGGCCGCCACCGGCGACATCATCGTGATGATGGATGCAGACGGAAGCATGGCGCCCCAAGAGATTCGGCACTATCTGCACTTCCTCAACAACGGATACGACTTCGTCAAGGGTTCGCGGTTCATCGTCGGTGGCGGTTCGCTCGACATCACACCCTTCCGCCGGCTCGGAAATCGCTTCCTGCTGACCGTCTTCAATACTCTCTACGACGCCGAACTCACCGACCTGTGTTACGGCTTCTGCGCGTTCCATCGCCGCTACCTGGAGCTGTTGTCTCTCTCTGCACCGGGTTTCGAGATCGAGGCGGAAATGGTGGTGCACGCGATGCAGGGTGGATTGCGGGTCGTGGAGGTGCCGAGCCTGGAAATGCCCCGGCGGTCCGGAAAATCGAATCTCCACGCGGTCCGTGACGGTATCAGGGTGCTGCGCACCGTCCTCCGCGGGCACGATTCCGGGATGTCCGGCTACCTCGCACAGGCCCTGTCCCACGGCGGCGCCCCCGAGCTCGCGAAAGAATGAACCGTGCGGACACTGGTCACCGGTGCTGCAGGGTTCATCGGGTCCGCTCTGGTCGATAGACTCCTCGACGAGGGGCATCACGTGGTCGGAGTCGACGATCTCAGTTCGGGCACCACCGCAAATCTCGAACGTGCCATGTTCCGAAGAGATCCGAGCCTGGGTCGATTCAGCTTGGTGCAGCGTGGTATTCAGAGCCCCGAACTGGTCGACGTTGTGGCCGGAGTCAACCCTGAAGTCATCTTCCATCTCGCCGCGCAGACCGACCCCGCCGTGTCGTCGTCCGATCCGCAACTCGATGCCCGCATCAACGTGCTCGGCACCATCAATCTCTGCGAAGCAAGTCGGCGGGTCGGCATACGCAGAATCGTCTACGCGACATCGAGCAGTCCTCGGTGCAGTACCACGAGACTCGTATCCGAGGTGGAGAACTCGTGGGCCACTCCGCGATCGCCCTACGAGGCGGCGAAACTCGCCGGTGAACTCTATCTCGGTGCATACGCGGAGATGTACGGTCTGGCACCGATCTGCCTGGCGCTCGCAGACGTCTACGACCCCCGCGAGGAAGACGGTGTGCAAGTGGATTTCACCCGGGACCGTATCTGCATCGACGATGCCGTCGAGGCCTTCGTCCGTGCCGGCCGCGCCCCCGTCTCGATCACAGGCACCTACTACATCGGAACCGGTCGGACCCGGGAGATTGCCGCGGATGTGGGACGGGACCTCGGGTGGACCGCAGCGGTCGACCTGTCCACGGAGGGAGAGGGAGTCCGTCGTGCTTCGTGACACCGCAGAGCGCCTCCGCACGACAATAAGGGCGCCGCGAGAAGGCGCACGACTCGAACACTGTCTCCTCGCTGCAGCTGTGACCGCGCTCGGGGGAGTGGCGATCGCCGTGAATATTCCTGATCCTTGGGGATTTTCGGGTCGACTGTGGGTGGTGTCGTTCGTCGTTGCGGCCCCGCTGATCGCGATCGTCCGGCTGCTTCCTGGCGTCAAAGCCGTACTCGCTCTGATCGTCAGTGCCGCCGGCGCCCTCGTCATCAACGTTCTGGTCGCGCAGGCGATGTTGACGACCGATGCATGGTCGCCTCGCGCAGGCGTGGTCGCAGTGGGCGTTGCCGCGGCCCTGCTGTGGCTGGTGCCGAACGACCACAACTCGCTTCCACATACGAAGGACGATGCTCCATGACCGCCGCAATACCTCCGCGCACAATGACCATGGATGTGGTGATCTGCGCATACACACTCGAGCGCTGGGACGACACTCTCGCTGCCGTCGAATCGGTGCGGAATCAGACGACGCCGCCGCACGAGATCGTCCTCGTCGTCGACCACAATCCCGATCTGTACGAACGCTTCCGCGCTGCCCTGCCCGACGTGACCGTCGTGGAGAACCGGAAGCAACGCGGATTGTCCGGCGGGAAGGACACCGGCGTCGACATCACTACCAGTGATGTGGTGGCCTTCTTGGACGACGACGCAGTGGCTCATCCCGAGTGGCTCAGGCACTTCCGTGACGCCTACGTCGACGAGAACATCGTCGGCGTCGGAGGCACCACCCTGCCGGCCTGGGAATCCGAGCGGCCCCGATGGTTCCCGGAAGAGTTCGATTGGGTTCTGGGTTGTACGTTCACCGGACGGGAGCCGGGAACGGTCCGGAACCTACTGGGTGGCAATGCGTCCTTCCGCCGTGAGGTCTTCTCGGTGGCGGGGGGATTTCCGAGTCACATCGGCCGCACCTCGGAGCAGAGTCGTCCGCTGGGTTGCGAAGAGACGGAGTTCTGCATCCGGGTCCATCAGCATCGCCCCGAGTGGACCTTCGTCTTCGAACCTCGGTCGGTGATCTGGCATCGCGTACCGGCTGCGCGGGAGACCTTCTCCTACTTCCGCTCCCGCTGCTTCGCCGAAGGGCTGTCCAAGGCGGCTGTGACGCGCAGCGTGGGTGTCACAGATGGGCTCTCGGCCGAGCGTAGCTACACCACCCGCATCCTCACCCGGGGCGTGGCGCGGGGGATAGGTGAAGCGTTCCGCGGAGAACGAGCCGGGATCGAGCGTTCGTACGCCATCTCGGTCGGCCTGCTCGCCGCCGCAGCAGGTTATGTGCGCGGCGGTGTACCACTCCGTCGGAGACCTGCAATGACGGAGGCATCATGAACGAGGGCAGCATGAACGAGTCGATTCCGATACTCATGTACCACTCGGTGTCGGAAGACCCCACCGCCGCGACACGTCGTCTCTCCGTCGACCCCGGCTCGCTCGATCGGCAGGTCACCTTCCTTGCGCAGAACGGCTACACCGGGATGACCTTCTCCCACCTCGCCGATGCGTTGGCGAAGGACTTACCCCTCCCGGAGAAAACGGTGGTGCTCACATTCGACGACGGATACGCGGACTTCGCGCACGTCGCCTGGCCGATCCTTCGGTGCCACGGGTTTCCGGCGACAGTGTTCGTCACGAGCGGCTGGATCGACGACGCCGGCTCCAACGCTGCCGGACATCCGCTGGGACCGATGCTGAACTGGGCACAGGTCAGAGAACTCGCGGGCGCAGGAGTCGAGATCGGGGCCCACAGTCACAGCCACGCCCAACTCGATCAGTGTGCGGATGCCGCACTGTGCGAGGAACTTCGCATCGGGCGGATTCTCCTCGAGGACTGTGTCGGTACTCCGGTCCGCTCCCTCGCCTACCCTTTCGGCTACTCGACCCCGCGGGTGCGGGTCGCTGCCAGAGCAGCCGGTTATCGGTGCGCAGCATCCGTGAGGAACATTCGCGCGACCGCATCCGGCGATCCGTTCATGATCCCGCGGCTGACCATCCGCAGGAGTACCGACGACAACGACTTCGCCTCGATCATGAGCGGTGACAAGCAGTTCTACCTCCGAGACCGCGTACTGACTGCGGGCTACGCGACCGTGCGCGGCGCGCGGCGCGCGGGTAAACGGGTCGCACGACATGGCTGAGAGCGTGCTCGCGATCGACACCGCCGACGACGGCCCCACAGACGATGGTCGTGGGACCGGTCGGCCGGTAAGCGGTCGTGCTCACGGTTCGCTCTTTCTGCGGAACACCTATGCGCTCGTCCTCAACACCGGAATCACCGGCGCTCTCGGCCTGGGGTACTGGATCCTCGCCGCGCACTACTACGACGATTCGGACGTCGGTCGCGGATCCGCCGCAATCTCGGCGTTGATGTTGTTGACCGGACTGGTGTCGGCCAACTTCGCAGGCACGCTGAACCGCTTCATACCGAAGACCGGAAAGCGCACCGTCCACGTCGTCGCATTCGTCTACCTTCTGACTTCCGGCGTGGTCGCCGTTCTCGCCGTAGCCCTTCTCTTCACGCTCGACCTCCTGGGTGGTCCGGCATACGACATTCTGCGCGAGCCGAACATGCGCCTGTGGTTCATCTCCGCAGCGGTGGTCGCGAGTGTGATCACGGTGCAGGACAGCGTCCTGACCGGCCTGCGCGTAGCCGTCTGGGTACCCGTGTGGAACGCGGCCTTCGCTGTCGCGAAGCTCGGCCTGCTCGTGCTGCTGGCCGAATCGATGCCCCGCACGGGAGTGTTCTTCTCCTGGATCATCTCCATGTTCATCGTGGTGTTCCCGGTGAACCTGCTCATCTTCGGCAAGCTCCTGCCTCGACATGTACGCACGTCGACGCACGACGTCGCGGTGCGAGCCGCACAGGTCGGCCGGTTCTTCGCCGCAGACTACTTCGGTGCGCTCCTCCAGTACGGCACGATCTTTCTCGTTCCCGTCCTGGTGGCGTTGCGGGTGGCTCCGCATACGTACGCGTACTTCTTCCTGGCCTGGTCCATCGCCAACATGATGAATCTCGTGGCGGTCAACACTGCGGTGTCTCTCGCAGTGGAAGGAGTGTGCGCCCCCTCACGATTGGCCGACTACTGCCGCGCCGCGCTCATCAGGACCTTGGGTTTGCTCGTCGTCGGCTTCGTCGTGGTCGGCCTCGCGGCTCCGTACGCCATGGGACTGCTCGGTGACGGATACCTCGACGCGGTGCCACTGCTGCAACTCCTGGCCCTCGCCAGCCTGTCCAGCGCAGTGGTGGATATCTACCTCGGCACGCTGCGAGCACGGACCCGAAGCAGACGGATCATCGTCGTTCAATCACTTCGGGCGACAGCCGTACTGGGGTTGGTCGTCCTACTGCAGCAATACCACCAGGTGTTCGCGCAGTTCGGCGATCCGAGACTCACCGCAGTGGGAGTGGCGGTGCTGCTCGGTCAACTCATCGCGATGCTCACGGTGCTTCCCGACCTCAGGAGGGTTTTGCGGTGGCGCCCACAGCCCGCCCCGCAGATCGAGACATACGAGGAGACCGTATGTCCCTGATCGACGCGGACAAGCGCCGGCCCGAGGCGGCCGAGGTCGCTCCACGGTTCCTCGAGACCGGAGCGCAGCCGTCGCTGCCTCCTCGGGACCGCCGGCAGCATCTGTCGGTGGCGATCCTCTGCTTCGCGCCCATCGCGGCAGTCTCGTTGTACCTCGTCGGGTTGCGCAGCGTCGATCTCGGAGCCATGACCGGACTCGGATTGATATCGGTCCTGACGGTATCGACCCTCCTCGGACCGGGTCTTCTCGTCCTCGGCTTCATCGGGACGTTGTCGCTGGCACGACCGTATATCTGGTTGCTCGGCATTCATCTGGTCCTGCTCGTGCTCATGTTGCACGGCATCACCCTGCTGCTCGAGTCTGAGCCACGATTCCCGATCAGCTGGGTCCACATCGGTTTCGTCGAATTCATCGCCCGAACCGGAACCATGGCACCGGACCTCGACGCCCGTTGGTCCTGGCCGGGCTTCTTCGCGCTCGCCGCGTTCTGGGGCGGTTCGGGAGACCTGACGGCTCTGCACGCCGCCGTGTCCGTGGCCTCGGTGGTCACCAACCTGCTGTACCTCGTCGCACTCGCGCTGCTGATGAGCCCGCTCCGGATGTCCTGGCAGGCGAAGTGGCTGGCGGCCATGTTCTTCTGTCTTCTCAACTGGATCGGACAGGACTACTTCTCCCCGCAAGGCTTCGCGCTGCTTCTCTACCTGCTCTTCGTCGGCTTTCTCGTCATCTGGTTCCGTACACCTCACTCACCATCGGGGGATGTCCCGTGGCCGTTGCGATCTGGAAGCACGTTGTGGGCACGGCTCTGGGGCGACGCATCGCGCGGTGAGTTGCCGCCCAGGAAGTCCGCGCAGTCGGAACGGGTCGTGGTCCTCGCCGTCGTGGTGGGTCTGTTCGCTGCAGCCACCGTCTGCCACCAGCTGACCCCCTTCGCCATGATCATCAGTGTCATCGGGCTGGTCGTCGCGCGGCGATGCGTGCTCGGGGGACTCCCGGTGCTGCTCGTCGTGATCGTCGTCGCCTGGGTCAGCTATATGACCCAGGCGTACTGGGGCGGTCACTTCGGTGAGGTGATGAGTGGTGTCGGCAACGTCGGGTCGACGGTGTCTGCGAATATCTCGGATAGGGCAGGCCTCGGAAATCCGGAACATCAATGGGTGGTGCGCGCTCGGATGCTCACGACCGTACTGGTTTTCGTGATCGCCGGGGTGGGCCTGCTCCGACGGCGGCGAGGAGGAATCGAAGACCGTGTGCTCCTCGTCCTGATTGCCGCTCCGATCGGCTTGGCGTTCATGCAGAGTTATGGCGGTGAAATGGCGCTGCGTGTCTACCTGTTCGCACTTGCCCCCGCTTCGGTGCTCGTCGCTCTCGCCCTGTTTCCTCGCCCGGTATCGCGGCCGTCCTTCCTTGCACGCTGCGCCGCCGGTGTTCTCGGGCTGGTCATGCTCTTCTCCTTCTTCATCACCCGATACGGCAACGAGCCGTTCGAGAGGATCGACAGCGGTGCGGTGAGCGCGGTGGGATCGGTCTACGACCAGACCACCGATGACGTGCGGTTCCTCTATGTCACCGCAGTACCCGAGCTCAACTCGACCCCATTCATGCCGCTCGGCTACCGCGATGTGGAACGAGTCCACTGGTCGAACACGATGGCACCGCTCGATCCGACCGATGTAGCAGGGGTGCTGCAGGCGCTCCGCGAAAAGGGCCCGGACACATACCTGATCACCACGCGAAGCCAGGAGGCGTTCGTCGAGCTCGGCCAGGGATACCCCCTGGGTTGGGGTGAAGAGTTCCGCGACTCGCTGGCCGACGCGCCCGAGTTCCGAGCGGTCGTCGAGAACCAGGACGCCACCATCTACTCATTGGACTGGCCCCCGGAGGCCGAAGCCGACCACAAGCAGTTGATGTCCACCGGAGTGCAGGTGTGGCTCACTCCGTGGACCGGTGTCGGCGTGGCTTTCCTGGTCTTGCTTGTGGGCACCCTGGGCGTGCGTGAGGCGTGGCGCCTTCGCCTCGAACCTGACGAGTACACACGTCTGCGCCCACTCACGTTCGCCGCGATACCACTGTTCATCGGATTCGTGCTCGTGGTACTCGAGCGTTTCGTGATGTTGACGTCATGACGAGGAAGGAGCGAATCGTCCCGCAACCGAAATCCACCGACAACGAGGAAACCATGTCTCAGAACACTCTTTCCGAACCCGGTGTCGATCTCGCCGGTGATGTGGTGACGGACTTCGTCGCCGCGGCACAGGGTCAGCCCGGACATGCGGCCCTCGTGCACAACGGGTCCGTCATCACCTACGGGGACCTTGCCGAGCGGGTCCGCTTCACCGCATCGAGATTCCGCACGAGGGGAGCGGACACAGACGGACCTGGCGCGAACAGGGAATCCGGCCGAATCGGCGCGGTCGTGTCGCACGCTCCCACCGTGGTCCAGCACCTGCTCGGGATCCTGCAGGCCGGTGCCACCTACTGTCCGATCGACTCGACGCTTCCCGTCGGCCGCAAGAATTCTCTCGCCGAAGCCCTCGGAGTGGATCGCGTGGTCGACACCGACCGTGACACTCGGGACTCGGACAACCTGCGGATCGACATGCTCGGGAACGCGCTGGCCCTGGACAGCGACCTGTCCTACTGTTCGTGGCTCCCGGACGACCCCGCATATGTGCTGTGCACTTCGGGTTCCACCGGGGTTCCGAAGCCGGTCGTGATCTCGCGGCATGCGCTGGCCGTGACGGTGCGCGCCTTGCGCGATCTCTTCGAACTCACACCCGACGATCGTGTACTCCAATTCGCCTCTCTCGGCTGGGACACCTGTCTGGAGGAGATGTTGCCCGCGTTGATCACCGGCGCAACCGTGGTGTTCGACGACGCGGCCCACATCGGATCGTTCCGGCCCTTCGTGCGCATGCTGGTCGAGCAGGAGATCACCATGATCGATCTGCCGACGGCGTACTGGCACGAGCTCGTGCTCTACCTGCACGAAGAGCAGATCGGTCTGCCGGACCACCTCCGGTTGGTGGTGATCGGCGGCGAGCGGGTCGATCCGACCCGGCTGCGGCAATGGCGTGAGCTTCCCGTCGGGAACATCGTGTTGCTCAATACCTACGGTTGCACGGAGACGACGATGGTGACCCACGCCGTGCGGCTGAGCGGGCCGGGCACAGAGTCGGAGGTGGCCGCACACGACATCGACGCACCACTCGGGCGTCCGCTGCCCCACGTGCGTGATCACATCACCGAAGAGGGTGAACTCGTGGTATCCGGGCCGGCACTGGCCACCGGTTACCTGGGGATGCCGGAGCACACGGCGACGGGATTTCCCATCGCCGATCACGGAACGGGACCGGCCCGGTGGTTTCGCACGGGTGATCTCGCCACTCGTAGCGACACGGGGCTGGTGTTCTCACGAGGGCGCGCCGATGACCAACTGAAAGTGCTCGGCGTGCGGGTGCATCCGGCGGAAGTCGAGGCGCAGTTGAACACCCATCCCGCAGTCGCAGGTGCAGTGGTGGTCGGGGAACTGCTGCTCGGACGAATGTCACTGACGGCGTATGTGGTTCCGGCAGGGGCAGCGACTCCGACGCCGGTCGAGCTGAAGCGCTTCCTGCGCGAGCGGCTGCCGAACCAATTCGTCCCTGCCCGAGTGAATTTCGTCGCCGGACTGGAATACACAGCCAGCGGAAAGATCGATCGATCGGCCACGCAGCGTGCCGCACTGAACGAAGACATCGAAGGAGTAGAGAGATGAGCCCCGACCACATTGTCCAGATCTTCCGCCGGGTCCTCGAGACCCCTGACGTGAATGGCCGATCCGACTTCTTCGAACTCGGTGGCGATTCGCTTCTGGCGACCCGGGTGCTCAGTGCAATCGCTCGGGACTTCGGAATCGAATTGCCGTACGACGACTTCCTCGATGCCCCCTCTGCGGAAGGGCTGTTCGCCAAAGTGACGGCGGTAGCGCCATGAACGGGATCCGCATGCAGGTCGTCGTGATCGGTGCGGGGCTCGCCGGGCTGACTGCCGCGGTCGATCTGGTGGCGGCGGGCGCGGACGTCATTGTCCTGGAGGCCCGCGATCGAGTGGGTGGTCGGATGCACGGAATTCCGTTGTCCGAGAGTTTCTCAGCAGATGGCGGAGCCGCCTATCTGGGTGTGCGGCACACCGAGCTTCTCGCGCAGTTGCGCGAGTACGGCCTCAGTCTGGCTTCCACCGAGATGACAGGGGAGAGCACCTTCCTGATGTCAGGGCAGCGGACGACCACCGCGGGTCGGGTGCCTCCGCTGGGCGCTGTGGCTCTCGGTGATCTGTTCGATCGGCTCGACGAGGTCGTCCGATCCGTGCGAACCGATGCTCCCTGGCTGAGCCCGGATGCTGAACGCCTCGACCGGATCTCGGTTGCAGACTGGGCGGCCGAGGAGATCGACCATCCGGACGCGCAGACGTTTCTCCCGCTGTTCCTCGGTGAGATGATGGCGGCGGACCCCGCGTCGATCTCTTTGCTGCACATGGCGTTCTACCTGTCGTCCGGGGGCGGGATCCGGTATCTCAACGC
The DNA here is from genome assembly GCF_042730275.1 of Rhodococcus sp. NPDC060086. Classification (NCBI taxonomy): domain Bacteria; kingdom Bacillati; phylum Actinomycetota; class Actinomycetes; order Mycobacteriales; family Nocardiaceae; genus Rhodococcus; species Rhodococcus sp. NPDC060086. The sequence continues at coordinate 55,313 of NZ_JBHWWZ010000013.1, read as the reverse complement.
GTTCGAGGGTGGGGCACAGCAATGGCGGGTCGACGGAGGTTCGCACCTCTTGTGCGAGGCGCTCGCCGACCGACTCGGTGACCGAGTGCGGTTGGGTCGTCCGGTTCGTGCGATCGACCAGGGCGGGGGCAAGGTCGTGGTGGACTGTGGTCCTGACAGCGAGGGCGTGTCGACCGCGTACCGGGCCGACCGTGTCGTCGTTGCCGTCCCGCCGCTGCTGGCCCAGCAGATCGAGTTCTGGCCCGGTCTTCCCGAGCCACGGGCGACGGCGGTCACCGGCCGCGGGTGTGCAGTGAAGGTGCACCTGAGCTACCCGGCGCCGATATGGCGTGAGAGTGGTCTGTCGGGGTGGTCCGTGAGTGCAGAGGGGCCGTTGTTGTCCACCGTCGATGATTCTCCTCCGGACGAATCCGTCGGTGTGCTCACCGGATTCGTCACGGGCGCCGCGGCATCGTCATTCTCTGCAATGGCGGAGGCGGCGCAGAAGGAGGCGGCGCTGGCCCACATCCGCCGGCTGTTCCCGCAACTGCCGGCGCCGTCGCAGTGCACGGTGACCGATTGGCTGTCCGAGCCGTACAGCAAGGGATGTTATGCCGCGCTGTTCGGTCCCGGTGATTGGCTGCAGCTCGGACCGAGCCTGACCGAACCTCATGGCCGAGTGCACTGGGCCGGTACCGAGACGAGCCTGGAGTTCTTCGGGCTCATGGAAGGGGCGATCCGGTCCGGCCGTCGTGTCGCCACCGAATTGATCTCGACCGGAATTTCGGAGACTGATTCGCGGAAGGTTGTATCACGATGACCACATACATCGAACCCGAGAAGGCCGGATTCGCCTACGCCACCGATCAGCCGTACAGGTATGTGCGCAAGCAATTGATCGAGCCGGACTGGCGGCGATATCCGGGGTGGGCGGCGGTCACCGAGTCCGAGTGGCGCGATGCGCAATGGCAGCGTGCTCACTCCGTCAAGAACATCGCGCAGTTGCGTGCGGTGATGGGTGACCTGCTCGACGAGCAGTTCTATGCAGACCTTGCTGCTGATCAGCAGGAGCGCGCGACGATGTCGATGCTGCTACCGCCGCAGATGCTGAACACCATGACGCCGCTGGGCACGACACGCTGCGGATTCACCGAGGCCTTCTATGCCGATCCGATTCGCCGCTACATGTTGCCTGTGCTCAGCGATCGTGACCCGGAATGGACCTCTCATCCGTACGCCGAGCGAGATTCGTTGCACGAGAGCGATATGTGGGCAACGGAGGGCCTGACTCATCGGTACCCGACCAAGGTTCTCGCCGAGCTGTTGTCGACGTGTCCGCAATACTGCGGTCATTGCACACGGATGGATCTCGTCGGCAATTCCACACCGACGATCGGCAAGACGAAGCTGGATCTGCGCCCCGCCGACCGGCAGGAGCGGATGCTCGACTACCTACGTGCGACACCGTCTGTGCGGGACGTGGTGGTGTCCGGTGGTGATGTGGCGAACCTTCCCTGGCCGCGGCTGGAAGCGTTCGTCATGGAGTTGCTCGAGATCGACACCGTTCGCGATATCCGTTTGGCGTCGAAGGCTCTGGCAGGATTGCCGCAGCATTGGCTGCAGGACAAGGTGGTCGACGGAGTCGCCCGGGTGGCGCGCATCGCCGCGGATCGAGGGGTCAATCTGGCCTTGCATACCCACATCAATCATGTGCAGTCGGTGACTCCGCTGGTTGCGGAGGCGACGAGGGCACTGCTCGACGCGGGTCTGCGGGATGTGCGAAACCAGGGGGTGTTGCTGCGCGGGGTGAATGCCACCACCACCGACCTGCTCGACTTGTGCTTCGCCTTGCAGGGGGAAGCGAACATCCTGCCGTACTACTTCTACATGTGCGACATGATCCCCCACGCCGAGCACTGGCGGGTCGCGCTGTGGGAGGCGCAGCAACTGCAACAGGAGATGATGGGATACCTGCCGGGATTCGCGACGCCACGGATAGTGTGCGACGTTCCCTTCGTCGGCAAGCGATGGGTTCACCAGGTGGTCTACTACGATCGGATCCGCGGGATCTCGCACTGGAGCAAGAACTATCGCACCGGGCTGGACGGCATGGACGTCGATGCGTTGAACCGGGTCTATCCGTATTACGATCCGATCGACACACTCCCGGTGTCCGGACAGACGTGGTGGCGGAATGCGTGCACCGTTCCATGCGACATCTCCGGAAGGATCTCTGCACCATGACCGTCGAGCTGACCCCGATCACCGAAGCCGACCTCGCGGAAGTGGCGGACTTCCTGAGCGTCAATCACAATGACCGAGTCCCGTGGGAATCGGCATGCTCGACGGTGCCGTGGAAGATGGAGGCCCCCAACTTCGGATTCATGCTGCGGGACGGTCCGAATGTGGTCGGCACATTGTTGGCTCTCTATTCCCAGCGGCGGGTCGAGGGGCGGGTGGAGCGCTTCTGCAACATGGGATCGTGGTGCGTGCTGTCCGAGTACCGGTCGCGCAGTATGTCGTTGCTCGATGCATTGCTGGCACAGGACGGGTATCACTTCACCGTGCTGTCGCCCGACGACGGTCCTCGGGAGATATTGGCCTGGCGTAGGTTCCGGTTTCTCGATACCTCGGCGGCGCTCATTCCCAATCTCCCGTGGCCGGCCTCGTTTTCGCGGACGAGGGTCAGTTCCGACCCGCAGGTCATCGCGCGCACACTCGCCGGCGCCGAGCTCGACCTGTACCGTGACCACGCACACGCGCTTGCTGCGCGTCATCTCGTGGTGATCCGTGGGCAGGAGGCCTGCTACGTCATGTACCGGAAATGTCGGTACAAGGGCATACCGGTATTTGCCATCGTTCTGCATGTGAGTAATCCGGACCTGTTCCAACGTGCCCTGATGCCGTTGACCCGACACCTGCTGGTGCGGCACAAGCTTGTGGCGACGCTTGCCGAGCTGAGGCTGATCGAGCGTCGGCCACGGATGTCGTTCGAGTTGGACAGCTGGCCCAAGATGTACCGCAGTGCCGACCTGGAGCCTGCGCAGATCGACGACCTCTACAGCGAACTCGTGTGTGTCCCGTGGTAGCCGGGCACTGAATACGACGATGGGAAAGGAATCGGATCAGCATGGCAGAGATGGTGATCAACGCACTATTGATACTTGTTGTAGTGTTCGCGGCCGTGTTTCTCCTGCTCGTGGTGGTCAACATTGTGCTCTTCCTTGGCCTCCGAGCGCGTATTCCGCAAGGGGTATTCGCGCCGTCCGAGCACGGATCGACGCATGCCTGACACCGAGGTCACCGGGCCATGACGCACCACATCCGGACGGGACCGGCCGTACGAAGAGCGATTCGGCGGTGGGGCACGGTCAGGTTGCCGGTCGCGACGGCGGTGGTGGCAGTGCTTTTCGCTGTGCACCTGGGATCCCCCGGAATTCCTCCGTCGAACGGAGTCGAGAGCATCCGGACCCCAGGATGGGGATTCACCCATACGCAATTCAGCGCTGACACCGGTAGCCCCGTGGCGACTGCTGCCGCAGAAAGGGCTATCGGGTCGGTGCCGATGGTGCAGGCGCAGGCCATCATGGGGTGGGGAGTGGACAATCCGGAGCCTTCGCCCGGCCGATACGACTTCGAAAGTCTCGACCGTCGAATGGAATTCATTCTCCATAGCGATGGCACTCCGGTGATAGTGCTGTGCTGCGCTCCGGACTGGATGAAAGGTGGTGAACCAGGGGAGACCGACTGGAACCGACTCGAGGTGGCTCCGAGTCCCGAACACTTCGCTGATTTCGCCGCACTGAGTGCCGAAGTGGCAAGACGCTATCCTCAGGTTCGCCATTTTCTCGTGTGGAACGAGTTCAAAGGGTTCTTCGACGACGAGATCAATCGCTGGGATGCGCAGGGGTATACCACCTTGTACAACGCGGTGTACGACGCGGTGAAGGCAGTGGATCCGGCGAACCAGGTCGGCGGGCCTTACGTCGAGTTCGCGAGTAAGCCGGTGGATGCGCTCGGTACTTCCCCGCAGCTGGAGGGGCCGTGGGGGGCAGTGGATCAACGGTACTTGGATGCGTTCATCTTCTGGAGCATGCATCGGAAGGGCGCCGACTTCGTTGTCGTCGACGCCCACGCGACCACGGCTCAGGGCGCGCCGGACGAGTTCACTGCAGTGCAGAAGTTCGCTGCGGTCAATGAGTGGCTCCGCGAGCAGGTCGGTCTGCCCATCTGGTGGGCCGAGTGGTACGTCGAGCCGCCGGGGCCCGGCTGGTCATGGGAGCGTCAGGTTGCTCTGCGCGTCGCCGCGATGATCGAGCTCGCGGGGAGCGGCGCAGACACGGTCCTCTACTGGAATCCCCGACCTGATGGGGCGGAGTGTGCGACTTGCCTCTGGACGGACACCTGGCGCGCCGACGGAGGTCGGCCGCTGCCGTTCCTCGATGTCCTTCAGCGCTTCGCTCGTTGGTTTCCATCGACCGTCGATCGGCGGACGGTGCAGTTGGCGGACGGGTTGCTTGCGCTCGAGACGGACTTCGCGCGAGTGATCGTCAACACCAAGGGCACCACGACCAGTGCTTCTGTCGACGGTCGGCAGTTCGAGTGGTCGGCTTACGAGGTTCGGTGGTTCACGGTGGCAGAGTCGTGGGCCGGTGCCGCGGACCGGTAGATGTCGAGTCGCGCTCGAAGGTGATCTTGGGTGGTATGCCCGCCGATCGTAAACGACCGCACGGCTGATAATCAATCAAAAACATACTTCAGGTTGATTTCTGGGAATGTTTGAAACTGGGGGCTTTTGGATCTAGTCTCGAATCGTCCGGGTATTGCGTGCGAGGGGTCGGGCAGCGCGCGCAGGGGGAAGACCGTGCTGCTTGGAGGTACACCCGATGCCGTTTCGACTGATCGACCGCAAAGAAACTTTTGTCGCGGGCCTGCCGGTGAGAAGTCCGCGCCGAGCGCTCGGCAAAGTGCGCGACCCGCACCTGGAGAAGGTGTGGTTCGCAGTCCTGAACGGGGAGAACTCGGGGCCACTCGCGTCGACATACACGGATCACGCCGAGGAGGTCGGTTCCTACTACATTCAGACGGTCGGGTACTGCTGCGACTCGCTCGACGACGTGCCGCCCGGCTACATGATCTCCCGCCTACCTGCGGGAACGTATGCAAAGTTCTCTGTGACGGGCGACGATTTCGCTGAGATCTTCTCCCAGTTGTGGGAGGAGATCTGGGAAGCGGAGCGCCGTGGCGAGATCGAGCGGACGTTCACCGGGGACTTCGAATACTACCCGCATGCCTACGGGGTCGACCTGTACATCGCCGTGCGATCTACGAAGTGCGTTGAACTACAATGACATTCACCATTGTCAAAGTTGGGCCGTATCGGGTCGGTGGACTCGTGGTGCCGGGGGCCGAGCCCGGGGTCCTCGGCCCTGCCGCAGACCTCATGAGCTTCACCCTGGAGCGACTCCGCGAACGTGGTGTCCAGGACTTGACGGTGGTCTACGTCAGACATCCCGAAGCAGGATGGTCGGCAGTCGCCGGATATCGTTGTGACAACATCGAAGATCTGGTCGTCGGAGACTCGCTGGTCAGAGTGTCCGAGAAGTACGCAGCACGTTTCGTTCCCGACGGTGTATCACAGAATCAGTGCGAAGATCTGTGGGACCAGGTCGAGGCGGCGGACAAGAAGGGCGAGATCACGAGAGCCTTCATGGAGGAGATACTGGTTCTTCCGGAGCATGGTGAAGCAGACCTGTATGTGTCCCTGGGATGAACACTCCGCCAGCATGATTCTGCCTCGGAATTTCGGTAACGGTGACGAGCGGCGCCCGGATGGGTGACGATATCGGCGTAACCCTGCCACCGGTCGTGGGCGAGCGCGAACGGCGGCTCGTCAGGGTCGTCGACGCCCGGGCCTCGGATGCGTGGTGGTCGGATGCGTCGGACGGCTGCCGATCGGAGGCCGAGGTGGACCGCAGCGTCGAAGGACTGTCTCCGATATTCGTGGGGCGAACCCTCGAATTCCATGACGAGAATTCGGAATACCGCTTCATCGCAGCGTCCCCTGCTGCGGAGCCGGACCTGTGGGCGGAGTTCGTCTCCGGAGCGGTCGTCGCGTACCGGAAGTACGGGGTCGAGTCGGCAGTGGAGTACGACAAGATCATCGATGGTGTCTCCACGACATACTTCTTCGCCGCGCTCGACGCGAAGGGTGCGGTGGTGGGCGGATCACGAGCACTGGGGCCCTACGGAAGTGTCGACGATGCGCATCCGATGATCGAGTGGTCCGATCCGGTGCAACAGTCTGCAATCCGCCGGGTCCTCGGCGAATGCCTTCCTCACGGTTTGGCCGAGTCCAAGATGGGGTGGGTCGCCGCGGGGGTTCCGCGGCGACGAGAACTGAGTGCCGCGGTCGCGCGTACCACGACCTACTGCATGGAGCTCCTCGGCGCCAGGTATCTCGTGGGCACCGCTGCGGAGAACACCCTGGCGATGTGGACGCAGTGCGGTGCTCGTATCGTCGACGAGATTCCGCCGTGTCCGTACCCGGATTCGCGGTACCGGACGCGCCTCCTCCTCTGGGATGTACGGGGCAACCGGTCGGACGAGCGGACTCGCGAACTCGAGAAGCTCCTGACATCGGATATCGGTTGAACCCCGTGCCGGGCAACGACGAGGTGTACACGGCGGTGCTCTTGTCCGAAGACCATCCGGATCACGTCGACGAACTCGAGCGACTGCGTGCCGAGGCAGGGGTGGTGCTGGTCGACCGGCTGGAGGAACAGTGCGACGGCCTGCATCGGCTCGGTGGTCCTGCCGCTCGTGAGGAGACCCCACAGTGGGCGTACTACCCGTGGCGGCGCACCGCGATCAGGGTGCTCGGACCGTCGTCGTTCCGGAGACTGCGCCTCGATCGGAATCGGAACAAGATCACCGCTGCCGAACAGGAGCGGCTCGAATCCGTCACGGTCGGGGTTGTCGGCCTCAGTGTCGGGCATGCTGTTGCGCACACGCTCGCCCTCGAAGGCGTCTGCGGTGAGATTCGACTCGCCGATTTCGACGTGTTGGAGTTGTCCAATCTGAACCGAGTGCCGGCCACATTGCTCGATCTGGGTATCAACAAGGCCGTGATCGCCGCTCGGCGTATCGCAGAGGTGGACCCCTACCTGCCTGTCAGGGTGTGGTGCGACGGCGTCGTTCCCTGCACCGTGGGCGACTTTCTCGACGGTCTCGACGTCCTGGTCGACGAGTGCGACTCCCTGGACATGAAGATGCTGTTGAGGGCGGAAGCGTCACGGCGGCGCGTGCCTGTCGTGATGCATACCAGCGACAGGGGGTTGGTCGATGTCGAGCGATTCGACCTCGAGCCGGAGCGCCCACCGTTCCACGGTCTGCTCGGTGATGTCGATGTCGAGGCGCTGGCAGCGCTGTCCAGTCGAGACAAGGTTCCGCATGTACTGCGAATCCTCGGCGCCGGTGAACTGTCGATGCGTTTGGCCGCATCCATGCTGGAGATCGACGAGACACTCGAAGCCTGGCCACAATTGGCAAGCGACGTGGCACTCGGCGGCGCAACGATCACAGGGTTGATCCGCCGAATTGCTCTCGGGGACAATCTCGATTCGGGGCGCGGGCGGATCGATCTCGACGAACTTCTCCAGCGTCTCGAGTCTCCGGCCGCGGAAGCGGTCGAGGCATCGACGGGGCGGAATGACGAAGAGGTGCCGGAAGGGCCGGTCGAAGCGCTGGTCCACGCCGCGGTTCGGGCACCGTCCGGAGGCAACAGTCAGCCCTGGTCGATCACCGTCGAACGTCGAAGGCTCGTCTTTTCGATCGCTCCGGAGCCGGCTCCGGTACTGATGGACCTGCACCACCGTGGCAGCTGTATCGCTGTCGGGGCAGCTCTGTTCAATGCGAAGGTGGCCGCAGCAGCACACGGAATCCTCGGCCCGGTGACTCTGGCTTCCAACGACAGGATCGATCCGAATCGTCCTGTTGCGACTCTGGAGTTCGGAGACGGGGCCGATCCTCACCTCTCGGAGTTGTACGGTCCGATGCTCGCGCGTGCAACGAACCGGCATCCCACCCACGACCGCACTCTCACCGGCCGCGAGGTCGTGGCGTTGTATGACGCAGCGACCCTGGAAGGCGGCCGGATCAGAATCGTGACAGATCCCGCAACTCTCGACGAGAGCTCGGAGATTCTGGCCGAGTCGGACCGAATCCGGTATCTGACCAGAGAACTCAGGCGCGACATGGTCGGAGAACTGAGGTGGCACGGCAGCGATAACGCCGACAGCGGCATCGAAGTGAATTCACTGGGGCTCGACGCGGCGGAGAGCGCGATGCTCGATGTGGTCCTACGCGACGACGTTCTCGACCAGCTCGACGACTGGGGCCTCGGAGGCGGACTCGGGCGCATCACGAGAGACCGGGTACGGGGAAGCGCAGCCCTGATAGCGGTGGTCACCGAAGGTGACTCCGCACGCGATTACGTGCACGCCGGCACTGTGGTCGAAAGTGTATGGGTGCATGCGCAAGCCCTCGGGTTGGCAGTCCAGCCGGTCTCACCGGTCTTCCTGTATGCCGACACGCCCGCCGATCTCGATCGGCTGTCGCGTCGAGACACCGATGTCCTCGACGCGCTACGAACGAAGTTCAGCGTGTCGCTGGGCGTAGCAGGCGACGACCGAATCGCACTCGTCATGAGAATCGGGAGGACCCGGCACGCGGCAGAACGCAGCCGCCGTCGCCCGGACCGAGTTCGGTACAGCCACCAGAGTGAACAGGGCTGACGGAGGACGGAGATGAGCGGCACCGAGCACACTCTCGACGCACTGGTCACCCGTGTCGCTGCGCACCTGATGCCTGCCGATGTCGCCACCCAGGTCGTCGCGGCGCGGGCGGTGCTCCGCGAACTCGTGGAGCATTTCGGCGTGGATACCGCTTTTCTCCGGTACAACGACCAGGACATCGGTGCCACGCGCCTGATCGCCGAATGGCCTCCGCGACCGGAGATTCCGGATCCGGACCCATTGGGAGTGATCTACTTCCACGAAGCAGATCCCATCTTTGCGGCTTCAGCCACCATGAAGGAACCGCTGTTGAGTCGTCCGGCCCCGGCGGACGGCCCCGACCCCAGCTGGGAAGGATACGGCCACCGCATCTTCGAAGGGTCGGGGATGCCGAACGTGTCGGTGGCGGCCGTGCCACTGGTGGCCGGGCAGGTCACGACCGGCGCGTTGGGGTTGATCAAACAGGGCGATCGGGCTTGGAACGACAGCGAGGTCACCACATTGAAGTTGATCGCCGCACTGCTGACCCAGGTGCAGGCGCGCATTCGTGCGGAGGAGGATCTGAGGTACGCGGCCTACCACGATCCTCTGACAGGACTCGCGAGCAGGCGCGCCCTGTTCGAACACCTCGACGACCGCCTGTGCTCAGGCAGGCCCGGGCCCGTCGGAGTGCTGTTCCTGGATCTCGACCGAATGAAGGCGCTGAACGACTTTCTCGGTCATCGCGCAGCCGACACGTACCTGTGCCGGATTGCTCAACGACTGTCGGAAGGAAACGGGCGCGACGACATGGTCTCCCGGTTGGGCGGCGACGAATTCGTGGTGGTGCTCGACGGCCCAGCAACACTCGACCAGGTCACCGCTCGTGCAGAAGCGATGCTGCAGCATGTGGGGGAGTCCGTCGCCCTGGACGGCCAGACCGTCGGGCGAGGTGTGAGTGTGGGAGTCGCGCTCGGAGAACCCGGCCAGATCCTGTCGGTGACACTGCTCAGTCAGGCGGATCAGGCGATGATGTCTGCGAAGGCTCAGGGCGGCAACAGTGTCGGCGTGTTCACCGAAGACATGAACGACTGGAGGGAGCGGCGAACGATGATCGAGATGAACCTGCGCACATCGATCGACGACGACCACCTCATGCTCGAATACCAACCCGAGGTCGATCTGCGTACCGGCAGGATCCTCGGCCTCGAAGCGCTCGTGCGATGGAACCATCCGGTACTGGGGAAACTACAGCCGCTCGAGTTCATCGAGGTCGCCGAATCCACCAATCTGGCAGGTGAACTCGGTGCCTGGGTGCTCGACACCGCGTGCGCCCGGTTGGGGCAGTGGAAGCGTGATTTCCGAGATCTCGATCTGGTCATGAGTGTCAACGTGTCGCCGGTCCAGTTGGTTTCCCTGGATTTCGACGTCTATGTGAAGCAGGTCCTCGAGCAGTACGGTCTTCTCGGCTCTGAGCTGTGTCTCGAGATCACCGAGAATGTGGTCGTCGGCGACCTGCGGCGCACGCGGTCCACACTCGCGAAGCTCGAGCGGCTGGGAGTTCGGATCGCTATCGACGACTTCGGAACCGGATACAGTTCCCTCGGGCATCTCAAGTCGCTGCCGGTCGACACTCTCAAGATCGACAAGGTGTTCGTGCAGAACCTGGACCGAAGCGAAGGTGACCGGGTCATCATCGATTCGATTGTCGGACTGGCCGCGTCGTTCGGGCTCGACGTAGTCGCCGAAGGTGTCGAATCCGTGGGTGCGGTGAGTTACCTCCTGGACGTGGGGTGTGTTCGGGCGCAGGGATTCCTGATGAGCGCACCGAAGGGCCCGGAGGAGATCGAGCGATTGCTGGAGGTCGGTGCGCTCGCGCTCCCTTGGAATGTCGACAGCAACGACGCCGGTCGAATGTTCCTCGGGGACGTTGCGCGCAAGAGCTGAACGTCTAGTTTGTTATTGTGTAAAAAACAGTCTCAAGGTATGGTTTGAGAGTCGGGGGTCCGACGGCTCCGAACAGGGGTGACCTTGATGTACAAGCGCATCGGCGAGTTTGCTGCAGTCGCCGCACCGGTACGTGATCCGATGACTCCGGCTCGTGTATTCACGGCGCCCCCGGCGGTCGTACCCGACCGCGTGGTACGTCCCGCGAGGTGGGAGCGTCGCTACGAAGTGTCGGTGCTGTGCTGCGATGTGCTCTGCCTCGCTCTGGCGAACCTGATCGTTGCCGTCGGATACCGCCCGGTCACCGCACTCGCCGACGGACAGAGAATTGCCGTGATCGTCGTTTGTACCGCCGTCACGGTGCTGTCGATAGCATTTCAGAAAGGTTGGGACAGCAAAAGTTTGGGCTCGGGAACGGGGGAGTACCGCAGAATCGTCCGTGCCTATCTCTACGCGGTGGCGGCGTCGGCCATTCTCGCCTATTCGCTGGGCGCGGATCAGGCCCGGGTATACATCTTCGTGGCGTTACCACTCGCGCTGGTGCTGACCCTCGCTGCTCGGAAAGCACTGCGAAGCATGGTGTTGCATGCTCGAAGGCAAGGTCGGTGCCTGCGCTCCGTGCTTGTTGTCGGGAATGCGGAAGAGGTCCACGAACTCGTCAGCCGCACCAACGGAGCGGGTGAGTCGGGCTGGAAGGTCGAGGGTATCTGCCTCGCGGACGCCACAGGGGAAGACGCTCTTCCCGTTCCCCGAGGATCACCCGTTGCGATCGACGACGTTCCGGTGCTGGGAACCGACGCCGACATAATCCGGATCACCGAGATACACAAGTTCGATGCGGTCGCGTTGCTCCCGTCCGATCGGTGCTCATACGCGAAAATGCGCAAGCTCGACCGGGATCTCGAGGTCACCGGCGTCGACCTCCTCCTCGCCCCCGTCCTCATCGACAACGTCGGCCCACGCCTGCACATCTCGCCTCTCGCGGGGCTCCCGCTCCTGCAGGTGAGCGCCCCTCGGTACGGCAGGCCGGCCCGGGTCGTCGAGAGGATCGTCGACCGGATGCTCGCACTCGTCGCTCCGTGGCGACATAACGGACCGACCGGATCGAATCGAACTGACCAGAAAAATGTTTCGAGCACGTCTGACTCTCCCGACATGAAGGGTGGAAGCTATGTTGTTGGTGACCGGAGGCGCGGGGTACATCGGTACACACGTCACTCGCGCTCTGATATCGGGCGGCCGAGACGTCGTGGTGGTGGATGACCTGTCGGCCGGGCATCCGGAACTGCTCCCCGCCGAAGTGCCCGTCGAAGTGGGAAGCGTCCTCGACACCGACTTCCTGATGGACGTGATCGACATGTACGACGTCGAGGGCGTCGTGCACCTTGCCGGACGGAAGGCCGTCGACGAGTCCATCACCCGCCCCTCCTACTACTACCGGCAGAACGTGTACGGCATGCAGAGTGTCCTCGCTGCCATGGCGCGGTTGCGGGTACGCAGGATCGTGTTCTCGTCGAGTGCCGCGGTGTACGGCGCTGTGGGCGACGGCACGGTCACGGAAGACGCTCCGACGCTGCCGCAATCACCCTACGGAAGAAGCAAACTCATGTGCGAGTGGTTGCTTCGCGATATCGCCGCCGCCGAAGGGATGAGCTGGTCTGCGCTCCGCTACTTCAACGTGGCCGGTGCCGGCGACAAGGACCTTGCGGACCGGGGCGTCCACAACCTCGTCCCGCGCGTGTTCCAGGCGATCGACCGTGGTGAAGCACCGTCGGTGTTCGGCGACACCTACGACACCCCGGACGGCACCTGTATCCGCGACTACATCCACGTCACCGACCTCGCCGACGCGCACGCCACTGTCGTCGACGCCATGGACACTGCTCCCATGGCGGCCGTCTACAACGTCGGGTGCGGGTGCGGCGCCAGCGTGCTCGACGTGATGCGCGCAGCACGGCAGGCGAGTGGCGTGCCGTTCGACTGGCGGATCGATGACCCCCGGGCCGGTGATCCAGCACGAGTGGTCGCCGATGCCGCCCGGATCCGCGCGGAACTCGGCTGGAAGGCGCGGCACGACCTGGACGACATCGTCGGCAGCGCGTGGGAAGCATGGTCGGCGTCGAGGACGACCACGACGACGGCGTCGAAGCAGGACGCTGCACTCGCGGTGGGAGCCCACTAGACCCCTCGGGGTTTCCACCGTCCGAGTCTGCGCGGGTGATCTTCGTGATCACCCGCGCAGGCGCGTTCACCTGCGATTGTGCACGCGTGTGGATGATGGAGACGTGTGTCCCCCTCCACGACGTCGTCGCTCGGCTTGGCCGCTGTTCGTGTTCAGCGCGCTGATAGTGGCGGTGATCATCGCGGTGGGTTCCAACCTTCGCTCACCCCAGTTGCCGCGAATTGAGGTTCCCGACGGTGTCCCTCCGGTCCCCGGTGTGCCCGTGCCGCCGATCGACTTCGAGGGACCGGGCCGAACCTCCGCGCTCCTGCGTGACTGGGCCGAACCGCAGGCCGACACCCTGGGCGTCCCAGTGATCGCACTCGAGGCCTACGGGCACGCCGCGGCGGTCCTGAGTGCCTCGGATCCCGGATGCGGATTGGCCTGGACCACGCTCGCGGGAATCGGCAGCGTCGAGAGCAACCACGGCAGGCACGGGGGAGCGAGCCTCGACGAGAACGGAACCGCGAACCCGGAGATCCGAGGGGTTCCGCTCGACGGCGGGCCCGGCCTCGCCGAGATCCGCGACACCGACGGCGGCGAACTCGACGGCGACCCGATCCTCGACAGAGCGATGGGACCCATGCAGTTCATCCCGGAGACGTGGAAGCGCTGGGGCGTCGACGCGAATGGCGACGGCATCGCCGACCCGGACAACATCGACGATGCGGCATTGAGTGCGGGCAGATATCTGTGCGACCGCGGTGGCGACCTGACCACCGCGGAAGGCTGGACGAGGGCCCTGATGGCCTACAACCTGTCGGGCGATTATCTCGCCCTCGTACGCGACCGTGCTGCCGCATACGGGGTCGGTGTGCGGCCATGAACGCAGACCTGACGACCAGGCCGACGCTCCCGCACTTCTCCGGGCGGCGCGCCCGTGCTTCACTGCCTGGTCGCGGCGGTTACGCTGTCTTCAGCGTGCAGACCCCGCAACGTGAAGTCCATCGAAGGAGAATCAGCCAGTGGCCATCATTGAGCAGGTAGGAGCCCGCGAGATCCTCGACTCCCGTGGCAACCCCACAGTCGAGGTCGAGGTGCTGCTCGACGACGGAAGTTTCGCTCGCGCTGCCGTACCGTCCGGTGCCTCCACCGGCGAGCACGAAGCCGTCGAGCTGCGTGACGGCGGCGACCGCTACAACGGCAAGGGCGTCGAGAACGCCGTCGAGGCCGTCCTCGACGAGATCGCCCCGGCCATCATCGGCCTGGACGCCACCGAACAGCGCACCGTCGACCAGGCCCTGCTCGACGCCGACGGCACCCCCGACAAGGGTCGTCTCGGCGCGAACTCCCTGCTCGGTGCGTCGCTCGCCGTCGCCAAGGCCGGTGCAGAGGCCTCCGGCCTCGAGCTGTACCGCTACCTGGGCGGGCCCAACGCCCACATCCTGCCCGTGCCGATGATGAACATCCTCAACGGCGGCGCACATGCCGACACCGGTGTCGACGTCCAGGAATTCATGGTCGCCCCGATCGGCGCCGCCACCTTCAAGGAGTCCCTGCGCTGGGGCACCGAGGTGTACCACGCGCTCAAGTCGGTGCTCAAGGCCAAGGGCCTGGCCACCGGCCTCGGCGACGAGGGCGGCTTCGCACCGGACGTCGCGGGCACCAGGGAAGCACTCGACCTGATCAGCGAGGCCATCGCCAAGACGGGCCTGAAGCTCGGCAGCGATGTCGCGCTCGCGCTCGACGTCGCCGCCACCGAGTTCTACACCGAGGGCACCGGCTACGCATTCGAGGGCAAGAACCGCACCGCTGCCGAGCTCGCCGACTTCTACGACGATCTGCTCTCGGCATACCCGCTGGTCTCCATCGAGGATCCGCTGTCGGAAGACGACTGGGACGGCTGGGTCGCGCTCACCGACAAGATCGGCAACAAGATCCAGCTCGTCGGCGACGACCTGTTCGTCACCAACCCGGAGCGCCTCGAGGACGGAATCGTCAAGGGCGCGGCCAACGCGCTGCTGGTGAAGGTCAACCAGATCGGCACCCTCACCGAGACCCTCGACGCCGTCGATCTCGCACACCGCAACGGCTACAAGACGATGATGAGCCACCGGTCCGGGGAGACCGAGGACACCACCATCGCCGACCTCGCCGTCGCCGTGGGCAGCGGCCAGATCAAGACCGGTGCCCCGGCCCGCAGCGAGCGTGTCGCCAAGTACAACCAGCTGCTGCGCATCGAGGAGTCACTCGGCGACGCTGCCCGCTACGCCGGCGAGCTCGCGTTCCCGCGCTTCAACATCGAGGGCTGAAGTCAGGTATGAGCCAGCGCGGTAGATCCCGACCCGGCGCCCGCCGCAGCCGCACCGAGAGTGCGGCGGGGGCCCGTCGTCCCAGTCGGACACGTCCGTCGGGATCTACCGCTCCGGCCGACCTCGGTCCGGAGACCGCGGGTGCACGGCCCGCAGGCCGAGAAGACCCCGCTCACTCGTCCCGACGTGGGCGAGGGAGCACGGGCCGTGCGCGGCCCACTCGCGTCGGAGCTCCACGCGACGGGCGTCGTCCCCGTACCGAACGCACCATCCTCGGGCTGTCCACCGGACGCGCAGTGATCCTGGCGCTCGTCGTGTGCGGACTCGCATTGACGCTTGCGGTGCCGCTGCGGACCTACGTCAGCCAACGCTCGGAAGCCGAGCAGATCGCGCAGGAACGCGAACAGCTCGAAAGCGAGATCTCGGCGCTCGAAGAGCAGAAGGCGCACATCGACGACCCCGCCTGGATCCGGGCGGAGGCACGCAATCGTCTGGGTTTCGTGATGCCCGGCGACATCCCGTATCAGGTCCAGCTGCCCGGCGACGTGGCCCTCGTCGACGAGGAGAAGGAACCGGAAACACCGTCCACCGGCGCTTGGTACAGCGACCTGTGGCTTTCGGTGGTCGAACCGCCACCCGAACCCGACATCGACCCGGTGCCGCAGCACATGCCCGTGGCACCCCCAGAACCAGGAGATATCCCCGGGTGACCGCTCCCGTTCCGCAGGAAGACCTCGACGCCGTCGCCGCCCAGCTCGGGCGCGAACCCCGCGGTGTCCTCGCCATCGCTTACCGCAGTCCCGACGGCGCACCCGGTGTGGTCAAGACCGCACCGAAGCTGCCCGACGGCACGCCCTTCCCCACGCTGTACTACCTGACCGACCCCCGGCTCACCGCCGAAGCGAGTCGTCAGGAATCGGCCGGTGTGATGCGGGAGATGACGGAGCGCCTCGACACCGACACCGACCTCGCTGCCGCGTACCACCGTGCCCACGAGTCCTACCTCGACGAGCGCAACGCCATCGAATCCCTCGGCACCGACTTCACCGGTGGTGGCATGCCCGACCGCGTCAAGTGCCTGCACGTGCTGATCGCTCATTCGCTTGCCAAGGGGCCGGGTCTCAACCCGTTGGGCGACGAATCGGTGGCGCTCGCCGCCGACGCAGGCCTGCGCGGCACCGCGATCCCCGCCGACTGGCCGACGTACGCAGAGCTGCGTGGAGAACCTCAGTGAGCACGGTTCGTGTCGCCGGCATCGACTGCGGAACCAATTCGATCCGATTGCTGATCGCCGATATCGCCGACGACGGCACCCTCACCGACGTCACCCGGCTCATGAAGGTCGTCCGGCTCGGGCAGGGCGTCGACGCGACGGGCCGTCTCGCACCCGAAGCCATCGAACGCACCCGCGTCGCACTGGTCGAATACGCAGACCTCATTCGCGAGACCGGCGCCACCGCCGTGCGGATGGTCGCGACATCGGCGACCCGCGACGCGCAGAACCGTGACGACTTCTTCGCAATGACCCGAGAAGTGCTCGGTGCCGTGGTCGCAGGTGCCGAAGCCGAAGTCATCACGGGCGACGAAGAAGCACGACTGTCGTTCACCGGAGCGGTGGGCGAACTCGACCCGGCGCGTGGGCCTTTCGTCGTCGTCGATCTCGGTGGCGGTTCCACCGAAGTGGTGCTGGGCGACGAAAACGGTGTGCACGCAGCATATTCCACAGATATCGGCTGCGTGCGTTTGACCGAGCGATGCCTGCACGACGATCCGCCCACCTCGGATCAGGTCGCGGCTGCGCGCGTGGTCGCGGGGGAGAAGATCACTGAAGCGCTCGAGCGCGTCCCCGTCGAGAAGGCGCATACGTGGGTGGGTGTCGCGGGTACCATGACCACCCTCGCCGCGCTCGCCCACGATCTCGATGAGTACGACCCGGCGAGGATCCACCTGTCGTCGGTCCCGTTCGACCGGTTGAAGGAAGTGTGCGACGGTCTCGTCGCCGCGACCCGTGCCGAACGCGCGGCTCTCGGACCGATGCACGAAGGACGCGTCGACGTCATCGGTGGTGGCTCGATCGTGACCACCGTGCTCGCTGAGGAACTCGGTCGACGTGCCGGGATCACCGAGCTCGTGGTGAGCGAGCACGACATCCTCGACGGCATCGCCATGTCCCTCGCGCGATGATCTATCCGCGACGATCCCAGCTTCCCGCTTGCGCGATTGCAGTTGCGGGAAGCTGGGATCGTCGCGACTGGCTCACACGCTAGTGTGATCCAGTTGGCCCCTATAGCCCAATTGGCAGAGGCAGCGGACTTAAAATCCGCACAGTGTCGGTTCGAGTCCGACTGGGGGCACCATGTAGCCGCAGGTCAGAGCTGGTACTGAACGTGAGTGAGGGCTTTGGATAGTCGGTGGTCCGAAAGCTCGTACATGTTCACGGTTCCGGACCCCTTCGGTGTCGGCATTCTTGAAAGACCGGCGAAGCGTCCTCGACGTTCCACCGAGTCAAGGCCGTAATCGGCGCAGTCCCCACCGCGCGGGAACGAGTAGGACTGCGGCGAGAAGGAGAACGAGTGCAGCTTCGGTCAGCTGAAATTGCCGGAATCTGCTGTCGGGGTGGTACCGCACCTCGAAATGGTCGGCTCCCTGAGCGCGCAAGCAGGCCGAATAATTCTGCTGGTGCTGTTCGTACAGTAGATCGGCGCGGGCGGTGTACTCGGCGTACGTCTCTTCCGGACGTTGGTCGAAATTGTCGTTGTACGACATTCGAGTGCATTCGTCATAGTCGATCTCGACGATGTTGCCGCTCTCGTCCACGTAGTCCGATCCGATCGTCCACGAATTGAACCAGAAGTCTGCGTCGCCGTAGGAGACGTACGGCGCCGCACCGCTGAGCGGCCGGACATCGATACTGGGCGGCGCGTAATGCGGACGCGCCGCCAACTGCAATCCGACCATCACCGACACGGTCCCGATGAGCGTGATCACCATCGCGCCGAGGGTATTGCGCACGATCAGTGCTGCCGTCGTTCCTACGATCAGCGCAGCAAATGTAAACGCGCCCAGAACTATCCCGGAAGATTGGAACAGCGGGAAGGTCAAGCGTGACGGGTCGAAACCGGCCCCGGAGATGAAGGCGCCATTTTGCCCGTCGCCACTGGAGCGGGTCCATTCGAGGACGAATCCGAGCACCGTCATCGCGGCGCTGATGGGCACGAACACCACCAGTATCCGCATCCAGAACCATCGTGCCCGGCTGACGGATTGGGACAAGCCCAACACGTGAGTGCCGCGTTCGATATCGCGGGAGAACACGGTGACCCCGACCAGAAGCCCGAACAACACCGGCAGCGCCACGGCGATCATGGTGACGGTGGTGAGGGCGGATTCGGCCTGGCAAACGGCCTGGGTGGAGCGGAAGCATCCGAAGAAGGTGCCGAAAGCACGTGCACCGGGATCGTTCGTCACGATCCGGCCGGCGATCAGCCCTACCAGCATCAGAACCAGAATCGAACCCAGCGCAGCGATGATGGTGCTTCGATGATGCCGCCATGTCACCCAGATCATGCTCGCGTCTCCTTCGGTGCGGTCAAATGTGCGAGCACGATCTCGTCGATTCCGGGTTGCTCGAGTTGCCACTCACCGCAACTGTGTGGGCGCGGCCCGTGGACGAGGTAGGTGTTGTTCCGGGTGCCGAGCCGGGACTCGATGACCGATCCTTGCCCGATGATCGGCTCTTGTTCACCGGAACCGGTGAGCAGATAATGCTCGTCGAGGAGATCGTCCAGGCTGCCGGACAATTGAATTCGCCCCTGATCGAGCAGGAGTAGGTGATCGGCCACATCGGTCAACTCGGCGAGGATGTGTGAGGACAACACCACGGTGGTGCCGTATTCGGCCGCGTCCCGCATGACTGTCTGCGCAACAGCGCGGCGTGCCACCGGATCGAGATCGGCGAGCGGTTCGTCCAGCAGAACAACTTCGGGTCGGCGTCCGAGGGCCAACGCGAGCGCCACCCGTGTTCGTTGTCCCGGGGACAGCGTTTTGACCTTCGCGGCCATAGGCAGATCGGCTTCCGACACCAAGCGGTCGGCATAGGCCTGATCCCACTGGGCATTGGTATGCCGGCCGAAGCGCAGCATGTCCGCGACGGTGAACGTGCGGTACAGCGGTGTGTGTTGCGCGAGATACGACAATCCCGGGCAGATTCCTGACTGCCCGGGGGATCGGCCGAGTATCGACACGGATCCGCTGTCGGGCGTCAATAAGCCCACAAGCACGGACATCAACGTCGACTTGCCCGCCCCATTGCGTCCGACAAGCGCAGTGATACTGCCTCGCAGCACCTCGAAGGAGCAGCCACTCAGCGCGTGTGTCTTCCCGAAACGAATGTGTACGTCCTGCATGGACAGGGCAATGCGGGAAGCGTCGGCAGTGCCCGTCATCAGGTTCCTTCCGGGTCGGGGCCGTACTCGATGGCCAGCGCGCTGTTCATGAGGGCTTCGAGGTCGGCTCGGTCCAGCCCCGCATCGCGGGCGTGCCTGACCCACCGTGCCAATTCCCGGTGTAGTGCGGTTTTTTCGGCCATGCCGGGTTTCGCCAGCGAGCGGATCACGAAGGTCCCTACGCCGGGACGTGCCTCGACCAAGCCGTCCCGTTCGAGTTCCCGGTACGCCTTGAGGACGGTATTGGGGTTGATGGCCAATGCTCCGACCACCTCTCTCGCGGTGGGGAGTCGATCACCTTCGCGTAACTCCCCGAGTCGCAGTGCCTGCTTGGTTTGCAGCACCAACTGCACATATGTCGGGATGCCGGAGTGGCGGTCGATCCGAAAGGGGACCATCGCAGTCGCTACTTTCACTACAACATTAGTTGAATAGGACAATAGCGGAACTTCCTGCCGTCTGCAGGCGTTCGTCGTAGGGCCTGAGGTAGTTCAGTTGGCGCCCTTGTGGCGGGCCGCACTCAGACTGGAAGCGCGCTCGGTGGCAGGCATCGCCGCTCCCTTCCAGGAGGCGCGGTGAGCCCTGTCGATCGCACCGTCGACCGCGACGGCAGTGGGACCGGTACGCCCGTCTCTTTCGGCGTGCGGAAACGAGGTCGGGTAGGAGTGTCAAGGCCTTGTCTCGCAATTGGTTCGAGGCTGCCGTCGCAGACACGTCGTCGATATCGCCGGCATCGTTCCGCACCGCACTCGGGCGAGCACATCGATCCGGGTGAACTCACCGCCTTCGTGAAGGAACGCATCGGATCGGTCAAGGCACCCGAGCAGATCGAGGTGTGGCCGGATCTTCCTCGATCGAGGGTCGGAAAGGTGCTGAAGACCGAGATCAAGGCGAGGGTTCACTTGAACCCTCGCTCAGCGAGCGTGTGTCGGACGCTCCGCCGGCTCCTCAGCAGTTCGACGTGGGCTCGTCGCCCGCGAATCGGCCGTCGAAGAAGTCCAAGGCGCCCGGAAGTCCGATCACTGCGGCGGTGATGTGGTCGGGACTCGGCACGAGTTCGGACAGAACCGGTACCCCGGCGTCGCAGTACCTCCGCAGAGTGGTGGTGATCGAGTCCAAGGGAATCAGAACATCCGTCGGGGAATGCCACTCGTATACCGGAGCATTCGGCACTGTCGCGACCTGTTCGACGCTGTTCTCGATCAGCACTTCTCGCACGGACGGACTTTCCAGCAGCGACATGCCGACCTCAGGATCGGCGACGTCGGCGATACTCAGACCTGCGCCGGAGGCCAGGATCTCATTGGTGCATGCGTTGGCGATTCGGTCGCGCAGCGCTTGTCCGGGCTCGTTGAGTTGCGCAGTGATCGGCATCCGGTCCGGATACTCGCGTTCGAGTCCGAGCGCGGCTGCCATCGCAAGCCCGAAAGCCGGGTGGGCGGATTCGCCGAGTCCCTTGGCCATCTCGCCGATGTCCATGGGCGCCCCGCCGTAGGCGCTGCCGACGAGGTCGAGCTCCGGCGCGTACATCGGGGCCAGCACCGCTGCCATCGCGGTGGTCATGCCACCACCGGAGTAACCCGCGAGCCCGACGGGACTGTCGGCGAGCTGGAGTGGAGAGTGCCGTTGCACGGCGCGGATTCCGTCGAGGGTGATCTGCGCGCCGACCTTCGCTGCGCCGTACGCGCTGTTCGGTCCGAGGTGATCGGGTATGGCGAGTGACCACCCACGTTGAATCGCCAGGATCAGTCCGGGAGCTTCGCGGATTCCCCGCAGCGGATTCGCGGCATACAGCGCGGTGGACGGAGCGCACTCGAGACCGAGGGCGTTGATGATGGCCTGATAGGAGAGGAGCGGTCGGCCCGGCGCAGCGCCGTGTGGCGACAGTACTGTCGTCACAGCGGAGATGGGCTCACCGTGGGAATTCGTCGAACGGAATTTGAGCTGCACCGCATCGGTGCCGGGGAACCCGAGCGGGGGCGGTACGGCGCGTACGGCGAGTACGTCGCCGGGCTGCCGATCGGCGATGTCGGCCGGGGTGCTGAAGAATGCGTCGTCGAGTGTGGCGGGGTAGACGATGGTGTCGGCTGCCGCGGGGGTTGCGGCAGTGAGTGCAGCGGTCGCGGCGATGATGATGGCGGTGCCGATTCGTCGAGTCATGGATCCTGCGGTCAGACGCATCTCTAGGCTTCCTCGTGGGCGGGGGTTGTCCGTTTTGGCACGGTTCCTCGCTGGATGGTCGCCTCAGGTGTGTCATGTGTTACACAAGTTGCTCTCTTCGCACCCGCAACTACCCGGTACGCGGAAACCTTCCTCCCATTGCACGGGTTTCCTCGGGTCGTCGAGGTGAGGAAACCCGTGGAGACGGAGGAAGGTTTCCGAGCGGCTCGAAGAACCTCACTGTCCGCGGACCGTGTTTCATCGCTGCGTCTCCGCGGGAAACCACCAAAAGCGCTCGTATTCATGGTGCACTGGCCGGACTGCCTCCGATAAGAAAGGTGTAAGCATGTCTTTACGAGCCCTTCGCCGCGCCGGCACCGCCACGATCGTCGCCGCCGGGATGCTCACAGGACTCGCAGTGGGAACCGGAACGGCCGCTGCCGAAACGGTCGAGGTACCGATGGATCGGTGCTGGGGCGTGAGCCCGTACATCCTCGACCAGCCGTACGCACCGGGCCGCTTGTTCGGCTGGCAGACCGAGCCGGGCAGGATCCAGCTCCAGATGCCCGACGTGTCGAGCTTGTGGTTCTTCGCCGGCGGGTATCAGACCGACGTGAAGTTCGAGTGGCGCAACCGCGACACCGGTGATGGTGGCACGCTCTACGACACCGCGACCGTCGCGTATCCGGGCGGAGACGTTGTGACGTTCGATTTGAACTCGGGTCCCGGTGATGTCGAGTTCACGGTGAGCGCCGTCAACAGCATTCCGTTGTGGAGCATCCCGACCACGTCGTGCGGTGGTGTCGTCAGCGTGGCGTGAGTCAGGCGGCAACCGGCACGCGACAACCGCACCGGACGGCGCGTCCGTGGTCGTCGTCGTCGAGCCAGCCGTATTCGTCGCACCGCCCGCACCTGGGAGGCAACGGCATCCGGGGTGCGGGCAGTGCGCGCCAGAGGCGCAGCCAGCCGTGCACGTGCATCGTCGGATTCGCCGGTCGATGAGCAGATTTCGCGGCCGATGCGAGAGCGTCGACGCCGTGTAGCGCCGCCAGTGCGAGGATTTCGCATCGTTGCGACGGCTTGATCCTGGCGAACGAGGCCATCAGGCCCGCCGAGACAGTGGCGGCTTCGAGGGCGACGAGAGCGCGGTCGTCGTCTGTTCCAGGACGAGTCGACGACGCCACGACGTCGTTGTTCGTTTCAGTCCTTGTTTTCCGAGTACTTGTAAGAGGGGCGGGCTTTCCGATGTCGGCGGGCCCGGCGGGCGGTTTCCCAGGCCTCGGCGGAACAGGGGTTTCCCCGCGCGGTTCCTCGTAGATCGTCTGGATCGTGATCCACCGGCCACGCTCGTCCTGGAACTTCTCCACCACGAGATACCCGACTTCGGCGAGTTCGCGCATGGCTGTGCGGATGGCGTCGCGGCCTTCCTTGGGGGAGTGGCGCGCGATCGATTCGGAGCGGATGTGCCAATCGGCAGGCTTGCTCAGCAACATGATGAGCAGGCCCCTGGCGCGAAAACTCAGCTGGCCGTCGTTGATGACGGTGTTGGAGAGGACAGTGAAATTGTCGGCCAGGCGCGGGCCGCGTCTGATTCCGCCCTGTAATGGGGCATGGGTATGCTGTGCCACGTTCGACTCCTTGGGTTAAGTCGGACGACGCCCGTCGCGAGGGTCCAAGCTCGCGGCGGGCACCTTTTCTTTTGTGGCGATGATCTTGGCACAGCGCCGTACGCGATGTCTACGGAATGTTGCAGAGCGTGTGGTCCTGGACAACCGTGCCGCACAACTACAACACCAGCGGACAGAAACGGCCTCCCCGAACTATTGTTTCTGTCCGCGGACCGTGTTTCGTCGCTGCGTCTCCGCTACTGTTGCTGAATCCTGACGTGGGGACCGGGCAGAAGCACTGGGGGATGGGATGGGGAGCACTGCGATACGGGTCGCGCTGGCGATAGCAACAGCACTCGCCGGGAGCGTCGTCGTCGCGCAACACGCATCCGCGAATCCTGCCGACAGAACCGAGACGACCTACACCTCTACCGCGCCGCTCGCCGGCGAGGTGATCGGCTCGGTGGTCACGATCCCCGCGCCCCTGCCGGGGTACGTCGGTCCGCGACCGGAACGGTGCGATCGCCTGTCCTACCTGCGCTGGCGATCGGCCGACGGGCCAGGTGAATCCTCGGAAGCCGACCGCATTTTCGTTGCCCAGCCCGGAATCTTCGAGGGTGCAGGCGCATTCGAAAGCGTCGCACGCAATACCGTCGTCGCGGCCGCGGCACGGGGCGCACACGTCGAGTTCTGGGCGCTCGACAGGCGCTCGAACTGCCTCGAAGACCACACCGGCATTCAGGCGGCACTCGCGACCGGCGACTTCGACACTGCCACCGACTACTACTTCCACGACGCCGAGATCGATGGGTCACGCTTCGCGGGGTACGCCGCGGGCGACGACGTCGCGTGGCTTGCACACGTCGGACTCGAACAGACCCTGCGCGACCAGTACGACGTTCTACGACACGAGCTTCCCGACCCGCAACTCCGCAGGGAGAAGGTCTTGTGTGGCGGGCACTCTTTGGGCGGCTCCATCACCGGGTTCTTCGCCGAATGGGATTTCGACGGTAACGCGCACACCCTCGATGACGCCGGATTCAACCAGTGCTCGGGATATTTCGCACTCGACACCGCGATCGTCGCGAAGTCTCCCGCACCGGTGGGTGGATCGTTCCCGCAGATTCCCGACATCGTGAAAGCTCCGCTCGACGCAGCGACGGGAGCGATTACCGGGGCCATGCCGGTACTGGCACTTCCGGCAGTGATCAACCCGGAGACGACGAACATGCTCGCGCTGGCAGGTCTCGCGGCGCGTCTCGACCCGGAGGGCGTCAACGATCTCGTCGAGCGGTTGCCGGGCAACCCCAACGTCGACTGGACGTTGCGGGCTCTGTTCGCAAAGGACGCCGCGATGTTCGCGACCGGGGATCCGGATGTACGCACGCTGAATGCCACCAACGAGGCGGTTCTCGGAGCGATCCTCGACGACAATTCGCAGCCGTTCGGGTTCTTGCAGGCCAGCATCGGTTTCATCACGGGAGCCCCCGTGCAGGACAAGCTGTTTCCCGTCCCGAGCACACCCGAGGTACTGGGTTCGGGATTGTTCGGCGACGCACCGAAAGCGTCACCGTCGGTGTACGGCCGACCGGAGGTGCTCTACAGGTGGCTCGACTACGACGAGGTCGGAACAGCGGAATCGCTTCCGGACGAGTCGCGCTATACGACTCCGGCGAGCGAGGTCTCGTCGATCAACGAACTGGCGCGCAATCTGTCGGAACCTCCACTCGATTTCACCGAGTGGTACTTCCCGACTCGGCTGCCGTCGGATCTGGCACTGTTGTCGGCCGCGTCGTTTGCCACGCATCACATCCACAGGGACGGGGTCGCGCGACATCCGATCCTCACGCTGCAGGGCAGCGGCGGTATCTCGCTGCCGGAATCAGAACATCCGGACAACGTACTGATCGTGCTGCCGGGCTACAACCACATCGACGTGCTCACTGCAGCCGGCGAGCGCAACGACGGGCGCCTCGAACCGGTTTCGGAGGCGCTCGCCGAATTCGCGGGGAGATAGGTGGTTCAAGCTCCGCGCGACGAGAAGATCGACTTGTAGTCGAACGGCTCGGGTGAAGACTGGTGCTCCGCCTCCACCACTTCGGGTTCGGTCTGGTGCGGGTTGACCGGCTGCAGGAACAGCGGGCCCGTGTCTTCGGTGTACTGGCTCATATGAGTCCTTTCGGTACTGCGTGAAAATCTGGGTATCGCCGAGGAGCACGTGGGTGCGCAAAATCAGCAACGTGCAGCTCGGGAGGGATCATCGAGGTTCGTATCGGGGAAGATGTCCGGATGTAGCGAACCGGTCGATGGTCCAACTCTACACTGTGCACTGCCGTGACGCGCGATGCCACGACGCGCGTGCCTAGACTTCATCGGTGCATACCGTCCTCGCAACTCTCCGATCGCCGCGGAGGTTGACCACCGAAATCCTCGCCGGGTTGGTTACCGCGCTTGCCCTGATTCCCGAGGTCGTCTCGTTCGCGGTGATCGCCGGCGTCGACCCGAAGGTGGCGCTGTACACCTCCTGCATCATGGCCATCACCATCGCATTCGTGGGTGGGCGTCCGGCGATGGTGTCGGCTGCTGCGGGTGCGACGGCCCTGGTCATCGCGCCGTTGGTGGCCTCGCACGGGCTCGACTATCTGATCGCCGCCGTGTGGTTGGCCGGCGCGCTGCAGATCGTGCTGGCGGTGACCGGTGTGGCGCGGTTGATGCGGTTCATTCCGCGCTCGGTGATGATCGGGTTCGTCAACGCGCTGGCCATCCTCATCTTCAGTGCGCAGCTCGGGCATCTGTTCGACGTCCCGTGGCTGGTCTATCCGTTGGTCGCCTTCGGTATCGCGATGGTGGTGTTCATCCCGAAGCTCACCACGGCGGTGCCTGCCGCACTGATCGCGATCGTCGTACTGACCGGCGTCGTCGTGCTGTTCGGTGTGGATGTTCCCGATGTGGCCGACCAGGGTGAGCTTCCCGGTGGCTTCCCGACCTGGATGATCCCCGACGTGCCGTTCACGGTCGAGACGCTGGGGATCATCGCGCCCTACGCGGTGGGTCTGGCGCTCGTGGGGTTGATGGAGTCGCTGATGACGGCCAAGCTCGTCGACGACCTCACCGACACCCATTCCGACAAGACCCGTGAAGCGTGGGGACAGGGCGTCGCGAACGGTGCCGCGGCTCTGTTCGGCGGGATGGGTGGCTGCGCGATGATCGGCCAAACCATGATCAACGTCAAGGAAGGACGGGCCCGGACCCGCATCTCGACGTTCCTCGCAGGTGTATTCCTGCTCGTGTTGTGCGTGACGGTGGGCGATGTCGTGGGCGCGATCCCGATGGCGGCGTTGGTCGCTGTGATGATCGTGATCGCCGTGACCACCTTCGACTGGCGCAGCATCACCCCGCGCACCTTGAAGCTCATGCCGATCAGCGAAACGCTCGTCATGCTGGTGACCGTGATCGGAACGCTGGCCACCGACAACCTCGCGATCGGTGTCGTTGCGGGTGTGCTCACCGCGATGGTCGCGTTCGCACGCCGGGTCGCGCACATGACACGGGTGCACGCCACCGACGACGCCGACGGCGTGCGCACCTATACGGTGTCGGGCGAACTGTTCTGGGCATCGAGCAACGACCTTGTCTACCAGTTCGATTACGCCGGTGACCCCGAACATGTCGTCATCGATCTCACCGACGCGGAGGTGTGGGATGCGTCGACCGTTGCGACCTTCGATTCGGTGCTGCACAAGTACTCCGAGAAGGGGAAGACCGCGCAGATCGTCGGCCTGGACGGCGCCAGCCTGAGACGTGTCGAGATGTTGTCCGGGAAACTGGGCGACAGCTGACCGGGCCCCCTTGACGTTTGATCATCGTCGCTTCCGGGAAGCCCCACCACATGGCAACGTACAGAGTGATCGACCCCAGCGGGGATGTAGTGGACACCAAGGACATCGAGAGCGCCGACGACGCGCACGCGTGGTTCGTCGACGTTCGGGCGGACAACTCCGAACTCGGATGGCGCATGGAGGCGCAGCACGAGAACGACGGGACGTGGCACTTCTTCGACAGCACCGAGGGAGCGTCGGAATAGACGCACAGAACGAGGGTCGGTGTACGGATTCTCCGTATACCGACCCTCGTTCGTTTCACGACTTCGGCGGCTATTTCTTGAACGCGTCCTTCACGTCGTCCACAGCGTCGGAGACCTTGTCCCCGGCCTGCTTCAAGCCGCTCGAGGCGCGGTCGCTCTTGCCTTCGGCTTCGAGGTCGCGGTCATCTGTAGCCTTGCCGGTCTTTTCCTTGGCCTTGCCGGTGGCTTCTTCCACCTTGTGCTTGGCCTTGTCGATGAAGTCGGCCATCGATCCTCCTCGTGACGATGCAATACTCGTGCTCTTTACGGGTACCCACCGGATCGGCGCGCAAACGTCCGCACCGCAACGACCCACACGTGCAAGACTGCCTGAGTACACCGGCGTCAATGCTCGATGATTCGGGAGGTGCCATGTCTCATTCGAACGACGGAGACCCCATCGGTGACGCACCGGACGCAGATCCTGAGTTGGTGCGCAGCGGCGCAGGGAGGCGTCGTACGTCCGTGATCTCGGTGCTCGCAGCGGTCATCGCCGTTGTGCTGGTCATCGTGTTGATCCTCGTATTCGTGTGAATACGCGAGGTCAGAGCCAGTCGCGTCGCTTGAACAGCAGATACAACAGCCCCGCCGACCCTGCGATGACGCAGGCGCTGACGAGCACACCCCACGGCTGATCGAAGCCCGGGTAGGGCACGTTCATGCCGTACCACCCGGTGACCGCAGTGGGGACCGCGATGATCGCGGCCCAACCGGTGAGCTTCTTCATGACCGTGTTCAGTCGTGCATCCTGCAGCGACAGGTTGGTCTCGAACAGTGTGGTCACCATGTCTCGCAACGATTCGGTCCACTCCGTCGCCCGGATGACGTGGTCGTAGAGATCGGTGTACCAACTGTCGAGTTCGGCATGGTTACCGGTCTCGGCGCGGTGCCGCATCACCGCGTTCACCACCTCGCGCATCGGAAGTACGACGCGCCTGAGCTGGACGAGTTCCTTCCGGAGACGATAGATGCGGTGCTGGGTCGCGCGGCTCATCGGTGTGTCGCCGAAGAGTCCGTCCTCGATGCTCTCGATCGCGTCGTCCAATGACTGGACGGTGTCGAACTGTCCGTCCACGATCACGTCGAGCAAGCCGTGCAGGAGGGCGCCGGTGCCGAATCGCATGAGGTCGGTGTGCTCGTCCCACCGGTCGACGACCTCGTCGATGTCGAACTGTCCTCCGCGGCGCACCGTCACGATTCCGCGCGGCAGTACGAACGCCGACACGCGGGTGGTGCGCAGGCGCGACTCGATGTCGTCGACCGAGCCGCGATCCTGCTCCAGATGGGTCGCGTACACCGTGAGGAACGTGTGGCCGGGATAGCGGGTGGCCTTGGTACGTTCGCCCCGCGCCACTGCGTCCTCGACCGCGTGGCGTTCGAACTCGAGCTCGGCTGCGAGAGCGCTCAGCTGGTCGTGTCCGGGGTCGAGCAGGTCCACCCACAACAATGCCCGCTCGTCCGAGAGATGCTCCGAGACATCGTCGAGGGGGAAGTCCTCCGCGACGAGCACACCGTCGTGCCACAACCGTGTACGCACGTCTCCGGGGAGGTTCGCCATGCTCGAAGTGTGCCGTACTCAGAGCGCGGTGCTGGTTTCTCCGGTTTCGGTGAGTCGCAACATCTCGTCGAGGAACGCTGCGTCGACGACGGGCCATTCCCTCGGCCATCGATCCTCACGCAACCTGTCGCGGAGTGCGATGAGCACGGCGACGACGTGCGTTCCACCATCGACGAGGTACCGGAGCATGCCGCGGTCGCCGCAGATCTCGACGGCAGGCGCGAGGATGTGTTCGGCGTCTTCGAATCGTCCCGCAGCGTGCAGGCACGAGGTGAGCAGGCGGGTCGCCTGCAGGTGAGCGCGTCGCCGTCCGTTGACGGCGGTGCGCCGGTGCCACAACTCGGCCCATTCGACGGCGTGGGCCACGGAATCGGGGTCGCCGCTGCTGTACAGCAGACGGATCGCTGTGGCGTCCTCGACCTGTGCGGTCACCTCGGCTACACCGTCGGGGTCGGGATCGTCCGTCGCCGGCATGTCCCGGGCGTCGCGCGGTGTGGTGGACAGGCCCAGCCGGACGCGCTCGTTGTCGACGCGGGCGCGTAGGCGCCGGAGATCGTGAGTGGCGGCCGCACGCAAGCCCTCGTCGAGCAATGCGACAGCGGCGTCGTGATCACCGCGCGCGACCTTCAATCGCGCGGCAGTGGCGAACCGTGCAATCATGAAATCCGCGATGCCGCCTTCGATCCCGAGCTTGGTGCTTTCGTCGAAGAGTGCTTCGGCCTCGGCGAGCCGGCCCTGCTCGTAGAGCAGTTCCCCGAGCATCGCGGCGGCGAGCCGGCCGCCGTGGGAGTGCACGCCGTCGCTGCGGCGTGCGGTGCGCAGCGCCGTACGAAAGTGCTTCTCTGCGAAGGCCACATCGAGCAGTTCGGAGGCGGCGATCCCGGAGAGGCAGTGCCCGTAGATTCCCGCGAACGGTCCCTGGGTGCCCCGGTGATACGGTTCGGCCCACTGCTGCCATCGCTGCGCCTCGACGAAATCGAAGCGAAATATGGAGGTGTAGGTCGCGAAAACAGCGGCAGCGGCCACCACCCATGGCCGAAGGGTGTCGGCGCGATCCAGGCACGGCCGGATGAGTCGGTCGATGTCGGCAGGATGGTCTGCGTTCATGAGGATTGCCGCTTCGGCCACGTCCATCTCGATACGAAGCGCTTCGATTTCTTCCTCGGGAAGTGCGCTCCGCTCGAGTGCGTCACGGGCGGCTTCGAGTGCGGCCCTGGCCTTGGCGCCCCGCTGTAGCGCCCCGCTGGCCCACGAACACGACAGTTGAAGGCGCGGATCATCCGACACTGCGCGGTGCGGAAGCTTCTCGATGAGCGCGAGCAATGTCGTCATGCGGCCGTGTTCCATCAGATACATCCCGTCGATGGCGACCAGGTCCACCGCGAACTGCGTGTCGTCGGCGGTCAGTGCGTGATCGACCGCCTCGCGCAACATGTGGTGACGCGCGAACCACTTCGCCGCGATCAGATGCAATTCCGGGATCCGTTCCGGCCGGTCTCGTTCGAGATGCCGCCGCAGGCAGTCGAGGAACATGTGGTGATAGCGGAACCAGATGCGTTCGTCGTCGACGTGCCGCAGGAACAGGTCTCGCTGCTCGACCTCCTCGAGCATCGCCTGTCCCCGAGGGTTGTCGGTGAGGGCCGACGCAAGACTGCCACTGACGGATTCGGTGATCGACGTGGACAGCAGAAAGTCGTAGATCTCGGGTTCGAGTGTGGAAAGGACGTTGTCGGCGAGGAATTCACCGATAGCGTGGTGACGTCCGGTGATGTTCTCGATCATCCCCGTCGGATCATCGCTGTCGCGCAACGACAACGACGCGAGCTGCAGCGCCGCGGCCCACCCCTCGGTGGAGCGGTTGAGGTCCTGGACGTCCTCGCGGTCGAGGTGCAGTCCGCCCACTTCGCGCAGAAAGGAATCGGACTCGTCCGTGTCGAATCGCAGGACGCTCGAATCGAGTTCGACGAGTTCGTCGCGCATCCTCATGCGGCTCAACGGCAGTCCGGCCTGAGTGCGGCTGGTGACGACGATCTGCAGGTGGTGGCACCCGCGCTCGAGCAGGAAGTCCAGCGCGGCGATCGTCTCGGGGGAGGTGACCCGATGCCAATCGTCGATCATCAAGGTGGTCTGGACCTTGTTGCTGTGAAGATCGTCGATCAAGGTGCTCAGTACGTATCGTTCGGCCTCGTCGCCGTGGGATTCGAGGATCTGCGCGAGCTGACGGCTCAGATGTGGACGCACTTGCTTGATCGCTTCGACCAGATGGGTCAGGAACCACAGGACGTTGTTGTCGTCGCTGTCGACGGCCAGCCACGCGACCGGGACGCCGTCGCCGGCGAGTACATCGCGCCATTGGGCGGCGAGGGTGGACTTGCCGAATCCGGTGGGCGCGTGAATTGCGGTGAGCCGGCGCCGCTCACCTGCACGCAAGAGGTCGATGAGCCGGGTGCGGTCGATGAGTGGCCGGCTGGGGGCCGGTGGCCGGAATCGTGTGGAGGGAGCGGTGGGCGGCGAGATGAAAGTGGAGGGCAGTCGCCCCGTGGTGACCGACGGCAGGGCCTTGCGTGTCGGCCCGGAGGGCATGCCCTCGGGCAGTGCCATGTCGTCGACGGCCATACCGCTGCGACGCTCGATCTGCCGTAGCTCTTCACCGAATTCCAGGGCGGTGCTCGGACGCGCACCCGGATCGGTCGACATGCCGCGTTCGAGTAGGTCGGCCACGCCGTCCGGAATTCCGTCACCGCGCAGGTCCGGAACGGGTTCGGAGGTGATCCGCAAGAACTGCGCGACCACCTTCTCGCCCTCGCGGCGCTCGTAGGCGGCGTGGCCGGTGACCGTGCAGAACAGAGTGGCCGCGAGCCCGTACACGTCGGCGGCAGCGGTGGGGGTGTTGCCGTGCAGGATCTCGGGGGCCGTGAAGGCAGGCGACCCGGTGACGGCACCGGACGAGGTACGAAACCCTCCACCGACGCGTGCGATACCGAAATCGGTGAGCTGCGGTTCGCCGTACTCGGTGATGAGAATGTTGCCGGGCTTCACGTCGCGGTGCAGTACGTCGTTCCGGTGGGCGGTTTCGAGCGCACCCGCGACCTTGATTCCGATGCGGATGACCTCCCGCCATTCCAGTGGACCGTGCCGGCGGATGCGTGCCTCGAGCGAGTCGTGCGGGTGGTAGTGCATGACCAGGTAGGGCAGCCCTGTGTCGCCGGTGCCTGCCTGCAGCACGGTGACGATGTGCGGATGGCCCGACAACCGGCCCATCGCGCGCTGCTCGCGCAGGAACCGATCGAGGTTGTCGGGGTCGAGGGTGGTGCTGAGAACCTTCACCGCTACGGTCCGGTCGAGCGACTCCTGGCGGCAGCGGTAGACCACGCCGAAACCGCCTCGCCCGATCTCCTCCGGATCGGTGAATCCGGCAGCGACCAGTGCCCGAACGGTGTCGGCCTCGTTGGCGGTGAGGACCGGTGCAGCCCGGGTGACGAACGGATCCTTTTCGATCATCGGCGTGCCTCGTTCAGCGGTTTCTCCAGTTTAGTCCCGCTGGGTGTACGCCCGGCGCTGATCGCTTCGCCGGTCTCGATTACCTTTGTGCCGCCGGGGCGCGGCGACGA
The DNA here is from genome assembly GCF_042730275.1 of Rhodococcus sp. NPDC060086. Classification (NCBI taxonomy): domain Bacteria; kingdom Bacillati; phylum Actinomycetota; class Actinomycetes; order Mycobacteriales; family Nocardiaceae; genus Rhodococcus; species Rhodococcus sp. NPDC060086. The sequence continues at coordinate 22,636 of NZ_JBHWWZ010000013.1, read as the reverse complement.
AGCCGACGACCCGGACGAAAACGACACTGCGACGAGAAGTGGGACACACACATGAAGAAGACTCTCGCGGCGCTGCTCGGTGCAGGCGTGGTCCTGCTGACGGCGGCGTGCGGATCCTCCGACGAGGCATCCGACCCGGCCGAGGAGGCCGCCGGCACGAGTACGTCCGCATCGGCCGAGTCCGGCACGCCGAGTAGCCCTGCGGTAACCCTCGGTGACTCCTACGAGGACAATTGCGCGGCGATGCTCCCGTACCTCGACGAGCTCGAAGAATGGGGCCAGGATCGCGCCCAGGCCGCGGCCGCAGTTGCCGAAGCTCAGCAGCAACTCCCGGAATGGGAGACCCTGAGTGAGGAAGAACAGGCCGATACTCTGAAGGCCATCGAAGATGCCGGTAAGGGGCAGTGCTCATAAACAGCGAGTTGTTCGACAGATTGCGGCGCTTCCCCGACGTGGAAGCGCCGAATCTGCTCGCCGTCGACGCGGCGGATCGTCTCATTCTCGATGAGGCGGACGCCGCGCTCGCCGCTGCGCCCGCCGGATCCGTCGTCGTCATCGACGACCACTTCGGTGCGCTCACCCTCGGGGCCGCCGTACGACACGATGCGTCCGGACTCCGCGTCCACCAGGACTCGATCGTCGCCGAACGCGCACTTGCCGCGAACGCCGACCGTGAAGGCCTGTCGGATCGCTTCACCTCCCACGGTCTCGACGCCGAGCTCCTCTCCGGCGCGCAGGTGGTACTCATGCAGCTGCCGCGCTCGTTGAGCGCACTCACCGAGATCGCGGAGATCATCGCCCGGCACGCAGCGCCCGACGTCACAGTGTTCGCCGGCGGCCGCGACAAGCACATCACCATCGCGATGAACGACGTCCTCGGACGCTCGTTCGGTGAAGTGCGCGCCTCGCGGGGTCGGCAGAAGTCGCGGGTGCTCACAGCCCGCACTCCGATCCCCGGTGAGCCGACCTACCCGGTCACCGAGACATCGGCCGACCTCGATCTGACGGTGGTCGCGCACGGCGCCGTCTTCTCCGGTCCGCGACTCGACGTCGGAACCCGCTACCTGCTCGATTTCCTGCGGCAGACACCGCGCGACATCGGCGTGGCAGTCGACCTCGGATGCGGCACCGGGATCCTCGCCGCCGAACTGGCCAAGCTCCGGCCGTCGGCGCGGGTCATCGCGACCGACCAGTCCGCGGCTGCGGTGGCCTCGGCCGCTGCGACCGCTGCCGCCAACGGTCTGGCCGACCGCATCGAGACTCTGCGTGACGATGTCGCGGGTTCACTGCCCGACGCCTCCGTCGACATCGTGGTGTGCAATCCGCCGTTCCACGTCGGTGCCGCGGTGCACACCGGTGTCGCGTTCAAGATGTTCGAGGCAACCGCCCGCATCCTCCGCGACGGCGGCGAACTGTGGACCGTGCACAACTCCACCCTCGGCTACCACAGCAACCTGCAGCAACTGGTCGGGCGAACCACAGTTGCGGGTCGCAACCGCAAGTTCACCGTGACCCGATCGGTTCGCACCCGGTAGAGTCCGGTTTGTCCGAGGCAAGATCGGCTGCGCCGAAGGGGCACTATCGGCCACGCCGAAGGGGCACGATCGGCGCAGCCGAAAGGCCCCCGCTCCACGCCGGGAACTTTCGTCGCGGCTGCCTCGTTCTAACGGACAACAGGTTCAACGGACAGAAGCGAACCATCAGAAGGGAAGTGCACGGTGCGCACCACCAGTAATCCGGTGTTCCGCAACCTGCCCAAGCAAGAGGGCGGCGGATACGCCTCATTCGGCTCTGCGACAGCGGGCGCCGCTCAGGCCACTCAGCAATTCGGACAGCCGCAGCACGCGCCTGCCGATCCGTGGGCGCGCCCCACCGATCAGCGGTCCATGACGATCGACGACGTCGTCACCAAGACCGGCATCACACTCGGTGTGCTCGCAGTCACGGCGCTCATCTCGTACGTCCTCGTCCACTCCAACGTGGGCTTGGCACTGCCCTTCGTGATCGGCGGCGGCCTGATCGGCCTCGTCCTGGTCCTCGTCGCGACGTTCGGCCGCAAGATGGACAACCCGGCCATCGTCCTGGCCTATGCGGTCGCGGAAGGCTTCTTCCTCGGCGCGCTGTCGTTCATGTTCACCGACATCACCTTCGGTGGTGCAGGCGGCGGGACACTGATCGCGCAGGCGATCCTCGGTACGTTCGGTGTCTTCTTCGGCATGCTCGTCGTCTACCGCACCGGCGCGATCCGCGTCACGCCGCGGCTGACCCGCATGATCGTCGGCGCTCTCGTCGGTGTCCTGATCCTCGCGCTCGGCAACCTGGTCGCGGGCTTCTTCATCGACGGCGGCCTCGGCCTGCGCGACGGTGGCGCCCTTGCCATCATCTTCAGCCTCGTATGCATCGGCATCGCCGCGTTCAGCTTCCTGCTGGACTTCGACGCCGCCGACCAGCTGATCCGCGCGCAGGCGCCGGAGAAGGCTGCGTGGGGCGTGGCGTTCGGTCTCACCGTCACTCTGGTCTGGCTGTACGTCGAGATCCTTCGACTGCTCACCTACTTCCAGGGCGACTAGCCACAGCGCACAACGGCCGGACCACCTCGCGGTGGTCCGGCCGTTGTCGTTCGTCCGCGGCGCTGTGGCCGAAGGTGAGATCGGGCCATTCCGAGTGCATCGATGTCACATTCGGCCATGAGGGGGACGGTCGAGAGGCCCCGAACAACCACGGTCTGAGATCATGGTGGTATGCGCATTGCGGATTCTGTCGTCGACCTCATCGGCAATACCCCCCTGGTCAAACTCAACTCGGTGGTCAAACCCGGATCGGCGCTGGTAGCAGCGAAGATCGAATACCTCAACCCCGGCGGAAGCTCGAAAGACCGCATCGCGGTGAAGATGATCGATGCGGCCGAGGCCTCGGGCGAACTGAAGCCGGGCGGGACGATCGTCGAACCGACTTCCGGGAACACCGGCATCGGCCTGGCGCTCGTCGCCCAGCAGCGCGGATACAAGTGCGTCTTCGTCTGCCCCGACAAGGTCAGCGAAGACAAGCGCAACGTACTCAAGGCCTACGGCGCCGAAGTGGTCGTATGCCCGACCGCGGTGCCGCCGGAGCATCCCGACAGCTACTACAACGTCTCCGACCGGCTCGCCCGCGAGATCCCCGGCGGCTGGAAGCCGAACCAGTACTCCAACCCGGGCGGTCCCGAGAGCCACTACGAGACCACCGGCCCCGAGATCTGGAACGACACCGACGGCAAGATCACGCACTTCGTCGCGGGTGTCGGTACCGGCGGCACCATCAGCGGTACCGGCCGCTACCTCAAGGAGGTGTCGGGCGGCAAGGTCAAGGTCGTCGGCGCCGATCCCGAAGGCTCCGTGTACTCCGGTGGCACCGGTCGCCCGTACCTCGTCGAAGGCGTCGGTGAGGACTTCTGGCCTGCCGCATACGACCCTGCCATCCCCGACGAGATCATCGCCGTCTCCGACGCCGACTCCTTCGAGATGACACGCCGCCTCGCCCGCGAGGAAGGCATGCTCGTCGGCGGCTCGTGCGGTATGGCGATGGTCGCGGCACTCGAGGTCGCCGAGCGAGAAGGCCCCGACGCCGTGGTCGTCGTGCTGCTGCCCGACGGTGGTCGCGGGTACCTGTCGAAGATCTTCAACGACAAGTGGATGGCATCGTACGGATTTCTGCGTGCTCCGCTGGACGGCAAGCCCGACGACTCCGTGGTCGGCGACGTGCTGCGAGGCAAGTCCGGCGACCTGCCCGCCCTCGTGCACACTCACCCCTCCGAGACCGTGCGCGACGCGATCGAGATCCTCCGCGAATACAGCGTGTCGCAGATGCCCGTCGTGGGCGCCGAACCGCCGGTCACCGCAGGTGAGGTCGCCGGGTCGGTGAGCGAACGCGAACTGCTCAGCGCCGTCTTCGAAGGTCGCGCCAACCTCGCCGACTCTGTCGAACAGCACATGAGCCCGCCGCTGCCCAACATCGGCGTCGGCGAATCGATCTCTTCCGCCACGAAGGCGTTCGGCGACACCGACGCGCTCATGGTGATCGACGACGGCAAGCCCGTCGGCGTCATCACCCGCCACGATCTTCTTGGTTTCATCTCCGAAGGCCGATAGGACACCGATACACATGACGGACAACACCCAGCACGGGTTCGCCACACGCGCCATCCACGCCGGCTTCGAGCCCGACCCGCAGACCGGCGCGGTCAACGTGCCGATCTACGCGTCGTCGACGTTCGCTCAGGACGGCGTCGGTGAGATGCGCAACGGCTTCGAGTACGCGCGTACCGGCAACCCCACCCGCCGTCCCCTCGAAGCGAACCTCGCTGCCCTCGAAGGCGGCGCCTACGGTCGCGCATTCGGTTCCGGTATGGCCGCCACCGACTGCCTGCTGCGCTCGGCGCTGCGGCCCGGCGACCACCTCGTGATCCCCAACGACGCCTACGGCGGCACGTTCCGGCTCATCGACAAGGTCTTCACGCAGTGGGGCATCGAGTACACGCCCGCCGCGGTCAACGACCTCGACGAGGTGCGCGCGGCCCTGCGCCCGAACACCAAGCTCGTGTGGATCGAGACCCCCACCAACCCGCTGCTCAACATCGGCGACATCGCTGCACTCGCCGACATTGCGCACACCGGTGGGGCGAAACTCGTCGTCGACAACACGTTCGCGTCGCCGTACCTGCAGCAGCCGCTGTCGCTGGGCGCCGACGTCGTGCTGCACTCGACCACCAAGTACATCGGCGGTCACTCCGATGTCGTCGGTGGTGCTCTGGTGGCGAACGACGAAGAACTCGACACCGCGTTCGCGTTCCTGCAGAACGGTGCCGGTGCAGTTCCCGGGCCGTTCGACGCCTTCCTCACCTTGCGCGGGATCAAGACCCTTGCGGTGCGCATGGAGCGTCACAGCGACAACGCCGAGAAGATCGTCGACGCGCTCTCCGGGCACAAGGCCGTCACCCAGGTGCTGTACCCGGGCCTCGACTCGCATCCGGGCCACGAGGCTGCAGCGAAGCAGATGCGCCGGTTCGGCGGCATGATCTCCGTTCGTCTCGCCGGTGGCAGGCAGGCTGCGCTCGACTTCTGCAAGCGCACCGAGATCTTCACGCTCGCCGAGTCGCTCGGTGGCGTCGAGTCGCTGATCGAGCACCCGGGTGCCATGACCCACGCGTCGACGGCGGGCTCGGCTCTCGAGGTGCCGGACGATCTCGTGCGGCTCTCCGTCGGCATCGAGGATGCCGCCGACCTGCTCGCCGACATCGAGCAGGCTCTCGGATAGCTCCCGCGACACGCGAAGAGGCGCCCTTCGGGGCGCCTCGTTCGCGTTCCGGGTCGCCTACCCTGAGGCGATGGGTGCATTCGATCAGGTGCGCGTCGGGGAACCGGAGATCCGTGCGGCCGCGGAGATGCTCGCGCCCGTCATACGACGAACCCCCGTGTTGCCGTCGCGCGTGCTCTCCGAACGCACCGGGGTGCCGGTGTGGTTCAAATGCGAGAACCTTCAGCACACCGGCTCGTTCAAACCGCGCGGTGCGTACTACCGCATCGCGCGACTCGCAGCCGACGACCGGGCGCGCGGCGTCGTGGCGGCCAGTGCGGGGAACCATGCGCAGGGCGTCGCGTGGGCGGCAGCCGGGCTCGGGATCGCGTCGACGGTGTTCATGCCGGTCGGTGCCGCTCTGCCGAAGGTCGCCGCGACCCGCGCCTACGGTGCCGACGTCCACTTCACCGGCCACACGATCGACGACGCGCTGGTGGCGGCCCAGGACTTCGCGGCGCAGACGGGCGCGGTCTTCATTCATCCCTACGACCACGAGGACGTCGTGGCCGGGCAGGGCACCGTCGGGCTCGAGATCGCCGAACAACTCCCCGACGTGAGCGCCGTCGTGGTCCCGACCGGCGGCGGTGGTCTGCTCGCGGGGGTCGCCGCGGCGCTGACCGCGGTCCGTCCGGGGATCCGAGTGATCGGAGTGCAGGCCGAGGGAGCGGCCGCGTGGCCTGGTTCGCTGCAGGCGGGGCACCCCGAACGAGCACCGGGCATATCGACCGTCGCCGACGGTATCGCCGTGGGAATGCCGGGGGCCGTGCCGTTTCCGCTCGTTCAGGATTACGTCGACTGCGTCGTCACCGTCAGTGATGACGCCCTCGCCCGCGCTCTGGTGCTGTGCATGGAACGCTCCAAGCTCATCGTCGAGCCCGCGGGGGCAGCTGCGGTCGCCGCGCTGTCCACTGCCGGACTGGAGTTCGACGGACCGGTCGCCGCGATCCTCTCCGGCGGCAACATCGACCCGCTGGTACTCACCCATGTGATCGGGCACGGCCTGCGGGCCGATGGTCGCTACCTCGCTGTGCGCGTGTCGATTCCGGATCGACCGGGCGCGCTGGTGGGGTTGCTGAGCGTGGTGGGCAACTCGGATGCGAGCGTTGCCGACGTCGTGCATTCGCGCACGGCGAGGCAGCTCGCGCTCGATGAGGTGCAGGTTGCGTTGACGATGGAAACCCGTGGCGCGCAACATCGTAGTGAGGTGCTCGGCGCTCTTGGTGATGCCGGATACGCGGTGGAGATCGAATAGTGCCGCACCGGCGACGGTGAAGTCGTCTGCAACGACCCTCAGGTCGTATCGGCCCCGTACGATCACGCGTGTGGACTTCGACTACGACCTCGCCGCCGATGATGCGCTGATCGCCGCCGTGCTTCCCCTGCTTCGAGAGCACGGACCGCTCACGCTCGACGAGATAGGGGAGCGGCTCGCGTCGGGTGGCGATGCCGACGATCTGAACCTGCCGATCGAGGAGCTGCCCCTGCATCCGATGCTGGCCTATCTCAGCGACGACCGGTACGCCGCGTTCGACGCGCTTCTCGGAGGCCGCGTCCTGACACATCGGCTCACCGAATCCGAGATCGCGTCCGCCGTGCTTCCCGTCGACGAGTTCTCTCCGCTGCTCGTGTTCGTGACCGGCGACGAGGCCTACGACCTCGTCGAGGTGGACGACGAGCCCGACCGTCTCGCAGATCGCGGCATCGTCGACCTCGAGTCGTTCTCCGGCGAGGCGCTCGTATTCCGACGGGGCGCGTTCGCCGAGCGATCGCCGGGTGATCTCGTGGCCGCGACAGTGACGGACACGGGCCTGATGATCGCGCCGGCAGTTGCCACGACCGACTCCGCGCCCGAACTGGCCTCCGTGTTGGAGGCGGCGCTCGCATCTGGTGATCCCGCTCAACTCGAGGCGTCGGTGTTCGCCGCGATGGTCGAGGCGCCCACCGCGTTCACCGAGCCGGGATTGCCGTTGTCGGAACAGATCGAGAAATCGGGACTGGAGATGTCGGGCGGTCTCGTGGCGCCGTCCGGGTTCGACTTCGCGGGCTACCTCGCCCGCAGCGCATTCGATTCCTATGCCGAACAGGTCGGTGTTCCGGTCGAGGCGGTGCCCGGCGTCGTGTTGTTCGCGTCCCTCGTCGACGCGATCGACACGGGAGACGACAGCGACCTCGAGTCGCGGTTCTCGGAGGGCAAAGCCGGACTGTTCGCGGTGTTGTCCGACCCGGACATCGCGGAGACGGTCCTCGACGAGCTCTTCGACCAGGCGATTGCACCCGAGTCGATCGAGCGTGCCGCGTTGTGGTCGAAGGACCACGGGCCGCGGAAGGTCGGTGCTGCGGCGTACTGGCTCGCAGGGAAGGCCGCGGAGGCCGCTACCCGTGTCGATGATGCTGCCCGCTACTTCGAGCGCTCCACGGACCTGGACTCGGAGTTCGACCCGGCTCTCGAAGATCTGGCGCGATACGTTTCCGACGGCGGGGATGCCGTCCGTGCGTTGTCGTTGCTCGGTCGGTCGCTCGACGGCCCGGATCACCCGTTGCATTCGGTACTGGAGGCCTTCCAGCCCGCGGAGCGTCCGGATCTGGGCCGCAACGATCGGTGCTGGTGCGGGTCGGGTCGCAAATACAAGTCCTGCCATCTGGGAAGGGCCGAGCACTCACTGGAGGACCGCGCGCCCTGGCTGTACTTCAAGGCATGCATGCAGTTGACGGAGTTCCTGTGGGTGGAGACGCGATTCGATCTCGCGGATGCGCGTTGTGGATACAGCGACAACGAAGACGACCTGGTGGCGGTGTTGTCCGACCCGCTGCTCGACGATGTGATGCTCGGCGAAGGCGGCGGGCTGGCGCAGTTCGCGGAGGTTCGAGGCCATCTGCTGCCGGAGGACGAACGCGAACTGCTCGCGCAGTGGCTGCCGGTGGAGCGCTCGGTGTACGAGGTCGAGGCGGTCGAGGTGGGGGAGGGCCTGACGTTGCGCGATATGCGTTCGGGCGAGCAGTGCGAACTGACTGCGCCCGCGGTGAGTTCGGAGGTTCCGGTCGGTGGACTGTTGTGCGCGCGGGTCTTTCCGGTCGGCGACACCTGGCGGATCCTGGGAGCGGCCACGCCGGTCACCCGGGAGCAGTGTGATGCGATCATCTGGTTGCTCAGTGAAAGGCAGGACGACGCCGAGTTCACCGCTGTCCGGCTCGTGGAGCTACTGACCGATCCGTCCTTATCCGTACAGGCAACGGACGGGTAACAACGAGGTACGTCCCGTCACATCAACCCCACTCGTTTCATAACTGGAACGTGTTCTTAAATATATGTGATATCAAGTAGCGGAACCCGTGCCGGTGATCGGCATCACAAGTACGGTGGGGTCGTTCGAAGATGGATGGGGGTTGCGTATGTCGGTAGACCCGTCTGCGGTCATCGTGGCGGTTGCCACGGCAGCGAGTGCGCTCGTGCAAGGAGCGGACATACCAGCAGAGATACGAGATCAGGTGACGTCGGCGATCGAGTCGTTCGAGGCAGGGGCCCCGGACACCGACAAGCAGGTCGAAGACTTCGTCGCAGCGTTGCCTGAGCAGATGCAGGGGCAAGCCGAGCAGGTGGTCGCCGACACCACCGACTCGCTCGCGACGGCTATCGAGCCGCATTTACCGGAGGAAGCGCTCGAAGCGCTCCGGCCGCCTGCACCGGAATCCGAGATCGCGCCGGCAGCGCCTGCGCCCCGGCCGAATGCCTTCGGAATCGCGCCGGTGCCCCAGGCCCCGATACTCGGCCCGCAACCGGGCGCCACGATAGGTGGCGTCACCCTCCCGGCGATTCCGGCGATTCTGCCGGGCACCGGCCTGGCACCCATCGGGGCCATCGCGGTGTTCGCTCCGTGGCTGCGCAAAGCCGGGGAAATCTGCGATGGAATCACCGCGCCGGTGCTCGCGGCCCTGTACTCGGCCGAGAACGGCTTCCGCTTCGGAGCGACCGCCCCTGTGTCGCCGGTCGGCGCGAAGGGGCCCGGACAGTTCATGCCCGGTACGTGGCGTGAGTACGGAAAGGACGCCGACGGTGACGGCAAGGTGGACATCCTCGGCATCGCCGACCCCGTCATGGCATCCGGCAACCTGTTGTGCGACAACTACAAGCAGATCGACGACTGGAAGAAGCGTGGCCTTGTCCAGGGCGACACATTGGATCTGACGATCGCGGCTTACAACGCTGGTGCGGGTGCGGTCCGCCGATCGGGTGGTATGCCTTCCGGGCTGCCCGACTACGAGAATCAGACCAAGCCGTACGTCGCGAAGATCCGGGCCACCGAAGCAGCGTTCTCCCGGCTGCTCTCGCCGTTCCTCGGCCTCGGACTGGGCGGCGCGAGCGACGTCGGCAACCGCGTCGTCGACCTTGCGTTCAAGTTCCTGGGTCTGCCGTACGTCTGGGGCGGCGGCAACATCAACGGGCCCTCCGGTGGCGGCTTCGACTGCTCGGGCCTGACCTCGTACGCGGTGCACGCCGCGACCGGCATCACTCTGCCCCGCACCTCGGAAACCCAGTGGCATGTGGGTACCGAGATTCCGCTCGAGCTTGCCCGTCCGGGTGATCTCCTGTTCGGTAACTGGCAGGCCGGCGGACCCGGTCACGTCGCGATCTACATCGGCGGCGGCCAGATGGTGCATGCACCGACCACCGGCGATGTGGTGCGTGTCGGCGCGGTCTTCCCCGACATGAAGGCCCGTCGGATCATCTGACGCAGTAGCAACGAGCGAGCGCAGTAGCAACGAGCGAGGCCCGGCCGGAAAATCTCCGGCCGGGCCTCACTCGTGTACGTCGGAATCAGCCTCGGTACGGCTCCGCGGAAGTCAGCGTCACCTTCATCTTCTTGCCGTTGGGCAGCGCGTATTCGCGAGTCTCGCCGACCTTGGCCTCGATGAGGGCCTTGCCGAGCGGGGAGCTGGGCGAGTACGTCTCGAGCTCACTGTTGCGCGCGCCCTCTTCGCGGGTCGCGATGAGGAACGTTTCCTTGTCGGACTCGTCGCCGTCGTAGTACACCGTGACGACCGAACCGGGCAGCGCGACACCGGACTGCGTGGGTGCGACGCCGACCTTCGCGGCACTCAGCAACTCCTGCAGCTGACGGATGCGTGCTTCCTGCTGACCCTGCTCTTCGCGGGCGGCGTGGTAACCGCCATTTTCCTTGAGGTCACCCTCTTCACGCCGCTCGTTGATCTCGGCCGCGATGACGGGACGATTGGCAATGAGTTGGTCCAGTTCCGCCTTGAGACGGTCGTGGGACTCCTGCGTCAGCCAGGTAGCCTGGGTCTCGGTCATCATCGATCACTTCCTTCGGGTTGGAGCCCCCGGCTCCGTGGACAAGTCGTGCATACGCAACGACCGCAACAGCACGACCCTCGTCGTTCCCCCTGTAATGCGGTGAACGGGGTCGCACTGTCTCTGATGCAGCAATACACGGCCCCAATGGGTGGAACCGTGTATTCGCATATTCTAGCACCAGTGCGGGGTCGTGCACGGAAGTCGCAGTACAACCCCGGTGTGGACCGCACTGACGTCAGGGCGCGTGCAGGTATTCCGGAACGTTGAAGCTGCAGCCGTACCCGTCGCCCATGCCGGGGCGCTGTGATGTCTTGACCGTCGAATCCAGTACCACCGTCGATGTGTCCGACGCGGGGACGAAGATTTCACGCCGACCTGTTTCGCTGCCGTCCCGCGATCGTGCACGAACGATGCACACCGCTTCCTGCGACGGGTCCTTGCGCGTGACCGACAACTTGATATCGAGGGTGTCGTCGTCGATGACCTCGAACGCGACCACTTCGTACTCGATCTCGGCGGGCCCGAACTGCTGGAACATCACGAATCCCAGCCCGATCCCCGCGATGACGCCCATGGCCGTGAACCCCCACTTCTTGCCGCGGGTCGTCCGTGTCTTCGACGGATATCTCGCGCTGCGGCGGGGTTCTTCTGGAGTGTCGGTCATCATTTTCTTTCGTGCCAGGGCCGAAGTTCGGGTGCTCCCGTGGGGCCACGGCTGACGGAGGAGTTGTCAGGTGGAACTATAGGGGAGGGATCCGAACGGCCCGCACCGGCGGTAGCTGTCCGGTCCCGAGACATACACGACGGTGAGGTGGAGGAAACACGTGAGCGGACTACGGCTCATGGCCGTGCATGCCCATCCCGATGACGAGTCGAGCAAGGGTGCCGCCACTACGGCCCGCTACGCAGCGGAGGGGCACGATGTGCTCGTCGTGACCCTGACAGGCGGCGAACGAGGAGACATCCTCAATCCTGCGATGGACGTGCCCGGTATCCGGGACCGCATGCCCGAGGTGCGCCGCGAGGAGATGGCGACCGCGGCCCGTCACCTCGGGGTGCAGCATCGCTGGCTCGGCTTCGTCGACTCCGGGCTTCCGGAAGGCGACCCCAAGCCGCCGCTGCCCGAGGGGTGCTTCGCGGTGGTGCCGCTCGACGGGCCCACCCGCAAGCTCGTCGAGGCCATCCGGGAGTTCCGCCCCCATGTCATGACCACCTACGACGAGAACGGTGGCTACCCGCACCCCGATCACATCCGTTGCCACGAGGTGTCGATGGCTGCGTACGACGCGGCAGCCGACCCCAACTACCACCCCGAGCTCGGCGAGCCGTGGGAAGTGCAGAAGGTCTACTTCTCGCACGGCTTCATCCGTAAGCGCATCGAACTGTTCCGCGACGAGTACGAACGTCGCGGCGAACCGTTCCCGATGGAGGAGTGGCTCAGCCGCTGGCGCACCGAGCAGGGCGATCTCATGGCACGGGTCACCACCCAGATAACCTGTGGTGACTACTTCCCGAATCGCGACGATGCGCTTCGGGCTCACGCCACTCAGATCGATCCGAACGGGTCGTTCTTCGCGGTGCCGCTGGATATCCAGCAGAAGGTGTGGCCGACCGAGGAGTTCGAGTTGGCAAAGACCCGCGTCACCACGAAGATCCCCGAATCGGATCTGTTCGCGGGTATCGAGGACGGACAGGTGAGATGACGTTAGGCACGCTGGCAATCGAGGTTCTCGCGCAGGCACCCGCCGGCCCGGAGTTCGGTAAGGCGTCGCCCCTCGGCCTCGCGCTGGTCCTCTTGCTGCTGGTCGCCATCGTTCTGCTCATCTGGAACATGAACAAGCGACTCAGCAATCTCCCCGAGACCTTCGAGCCGGAAAGCCCCGAGGCCGACCAGGCCGCCGACGAGGGCACCGACCGTGGCGCTGCGGACGCGCGCGCAGAGGACACCACTGAGGATGTCACCGAGAAAGACGGGAAGCAGACTCCTCACAGCGGGAAGTGAGCCCCATGTAGCGTCAGGCCAGGTCCGCCCGGATCGTGAGGATTGCGGCCTGTAGCCGGTCGCGGCCGGCGGTCTTCGCCCAGGACGTCGCTGGCGTGGGTTTCGGCACTGCCCCGGGGGCGAAACCTTCGGTCAGTCGTCAGGGGAGGCGCGGCGGTTGCGTTTGGTGACGCCGCGCCGCTTCTTCGCGGAGATGCGACGTTCCTTTGCTCTGCGCGAGGGCTTGGTGGCGCGGCGAACAGGTGGCGGGGCGGCAGCGGCGTCACGTAGTAACGAGGCCAGGCGTTCGCGGGCAGCCGCGCGGTTCTGCAGCTGTGCGCGTTGCTCCGATGCGGCGATCGTGAGCACCCCGTTGACCAGGCGGGTGGCCAGGCGGTCGAGCATTCGGGTGCGCAGCCGATCCGGCACCGAGGGGGAGTTGGCGAGGTCGAACGACAGCTCTACCCGGCTGTCGGTGGTGTTGACGTGCTGCCCTCCCGGACCGGACGACCGTGAGAACCGTTCGCGTAACTCGGACGCGGGTATCACGAGCACCCCAGTCACGGTCAGGTCCTCTGCCATGATCCGACGCCACTCTTTCCGGTCCGCGAGTCGACTTGGCCACGTCGGCCCGTCTACGACTGAATGGTGACCTTGTGGTTCACGATAGCGATGACCTTGTCGCCTGTGATCGACCGGTCACGGCGGTGCCCAAATTGCGCGAGGCGCTTGCTACCCGCTGACTGCTGCCCCCGCGGTCACGGCCAGACCAGGGAGCTGCGCGCTCCGAGGAAGTCCCCCTCGCTGGTCACCGGTGCTTCGAGCAGTCCCGCACAGGCGTCGATGAGGAAGTTCGCGAAGCCGGTCCAGTTGGGCTCGGCCTGCTCGGTCCCGAGTCGCTCCTCGTAGTCGGCGCAGAGGTCGGTGACGATGCGACCGAGGATCCACGACCGGCCGGTGAGTACCGACGACGGGATCTCGGTCAGCAGCCCGCGTATGCGTTGGATGAGGTCGTCCACGACCGGATCGGCCGTGATGGTGCCGGCCACGGTCTCGGCAATCGACGGGACGCTTCGCATCTGGCGGAGGAATCGCGCACGCCAACCAGGGATCGGCATCGACGCCAGTTGGTCGGTGAACGGAACGATGAGGCAGGTCAACAGATCTCGTAGGCCCGAGTCCGGGCCGAGCATCGCGAGGAGTTCCCGCCGCCGGGCATAGGTGTCGTCGGAGAATCGGTGCAACAGGGCGCGGATGAGTTCGTCGCGGCTGCCGAAATGGTAGTTCACCGCGGAGTGGTTGGAGTTGCCGGCGTGCTCCGCGATGCGACGGTTCGATACCGCGTCGATGCCGTGCTCGGCGAAGAGTTGTTCCGCGGAGTCGAGCAGAGCCTGCCGAACCCGATCGCCGTAGCTGCCCATGCCCGCTTCCGTCGCTTTCTCGAGTCGGTCGAACACCCCCGCCGGGGTGGGACGAAGGTCACCAGTCTTGCATCTTGGAGGATTTAAGACACTTAGCGTAACATTTTTAAGTCACGCAACGTAATTATTCGAGGAGTATTCGCCATGTCCACATCGACCCTCGAGCAACCCACAGGCGAACCGCCGGGCGACGGCGAGCCGTCCGAAGCCGACCTTGCTCGTGCCCGCAAGGAAGAAATCGGCCGATACGTCGCGATCTTCGTCATGCCCTTCCTGATGGTCGGAATGATGATCACCGGGTATCTCGCCGCGATGCACGCCCCGGCGCCGAACAACATGCCGATCGCCGTGGCCGGGTCGACCGAGCAGGCCGTCCAGTTCGCTCGCACGCTCGAGGACGCCGATCCCGATGCCGTGGACGTTCGGGTCGTATCCACGGCCGACGAAGCGCGCGACCTCGTCTTCAGCCGTGAGGTTGCGGGCGCGGTGTCGCTGTCGGACACCGGGTCCGCCACGGTCTACACCGCGGGTGCCGCGGGTGCCTCTCAGTCGTCCACCGTCACCGGCCTGCTGGCGCCACAGGTGATCGGTCAAGGGCTCGATCTGGTCGCCGAAGATCTGGCGCCGCTACCAGGCAACGACACCGCAGGTCTTGCTGCAATGTTCATGGCCACGGGGCTGATGCTCGCGGGTTACATGCCGTGGAGCATCACGTTGTCGAACTCACCCGAATTGCTACGCACGCGCCGTGCGATTCCGCTCCTCGCCGGTTGGTCCGCGCTCATCTCCGCGCTCGTGTGGTTCATCGCCGGCCCGGTGCTCGGTGCCATCGAAGGGCACACCGCTGCGATCCTGGGAATCTCCTGGCTCGCGGTATTCGCCGTGGGCTCGGTGCAGCTGTTCCTGACCAAGATCTTCGGTCCGATGGCCGTGCTCGTCGGCATGCTCTTCATCATGGTGCTCGGCGTTCCCGCGTCCAACATGGGCATGTCGATCTACACGTTGCCCTCGCTCTACACGACGTTGCATGCCTTCCTGCCGACGGCGGCGACCGGTGAGGCCATTCGCTCCGTCCTGTACTTCGACGGTGACGGACTAGGTTCGAATGTCCTCGTCCTGGTGATCGGTGCGGTGGTCGCGCTCGCCGCGACCCTCGGTGTCGATGCGATCAAGCGCAAGCGCAACCCCGACGGGGGCGACCCGGAGATCACGGTGGCCTCGCTCACCGCAGGCCCGCGACCCGAGCGCAATTGGGTCCGCTACCTCACCCTCGGATGCTTTCCGCTCGCGATGGTCGTCATGATGTTCTCGATCATGCTCGGCGCGATGTACCAGCCGGCGCCGCGCGAGATGCCCGTCATCGTGGTGGCCGCGACGATGGAGCAGGCCGAACAGAGCGTGGCCGGACTCGAACAGAACATGACCGGACTGTTCGAGCTGACCGCGTCCGACTCCGTCGACGAGGCGAGTGCCGCCGTTGCGGACCGCAGCGTTGTCGCTGCGTACGTGTTGCCTTCGGTCGAGTCTCCGACGGCGACGCTGATCACCAGCCAGGCCGCCGGAATGAGCCAGCAGCAGGTGGTGGCGATGACGTTCGAGCAGGTCTCTGCGGGAATGCAGGTGCCGCTCACCACGGAAGATCTTGCGCCGCTCCCTGACTCCGACACCATGGGCACGGTCACGATGTATGTCGCGATGGGCTGGATCATGGCCGGATTCATGCTTGCGGTCGTGGGCAACAGTGCCGCTCCGGCGGCCATGCGGTTGAAGAAGCTGCTCCCGATCGCAGCCGGGTTCTCGGTGTTCATGTCGCTTGTCGTATGGGTGATCGCCGATCCTCTCACCGGCGCCCTCGACGGACACTTCCTGCAGTTGTTCGGTACCGGAATCGTCGCGATCTTCTGCACGGCGATGTTCTCCACGCTGCTCACCAGGTTGTTCGGGATGCTCGCGGTCATCCCCGCCGTCGCGATCCTGATGTTCCTGGGTGTGCCGGCGTCGAACGGTGCGATGTCGGTCTACATGAGCCCGGAGATCTTCCGCGTGCTGCACGACATTCTGCCGATGCCCGCGGCCGTCGAGTCGATCAGATCGATCGTGTACTTCGGTGCGGATGCCGTGGGCACCCATCTGGTGACGTTCGCGATCTGGGGTGTCGTCTCGCTCCTGGGAGTGATCGCGATCGACATCGTGCGTGGCAGGAAGAAGCCGGAGGGCTCGGTGACCGCAGAAGAAACGGTCGACGTCTCCTAGGAACCGGCGACCGTCGCGAGCATCAGCGACGGCGACTCGATGCCACTGGAATCGAACGCCTCGAGTACCGCGCCGGTCAGTGCACGCCGAACCGCCCACTGTTTGCCGGCGCGCACTCGCACCGTCATGCGCAGAGTGACCGCACCTGCCGTCACCGAGTTCACGCCGAGCAACTCCGGCTTCTCGAGAACGAACGAGGCGAGGTCGTCACGCTCGACCGTGTCGAGCACCGCCCTGAAGGCGACCTGCTGGGCACGGTCGACGTTTGCGGTGGGGGCGACGGGAACGTCGACGACTGCGACCGCGTGGCCCTGGCTCATATTGCCGACGCGCTGGATCTCGCCGTTGCGGCAGTACCAGAGGGTGCCGTCGATGTCGCGAATGGTGGTCACGCGGAGCCCGACGGATTCGACCGTGCCGATCGCGTCGCCCACATCGACCACGTCACCCACGCCGTATTGGTCCTCGAGCAGCATGAACATGCCGGAGATGAAATCCCGGACGAGGTTCTGAGCGCCGAAACCGAGCGCGACACCGGCGATGCCGGCCGATGCGATGAACGGTGCGACGTTGAACCCGAGCGTCGCAAGGGTCTGCAACACCACCCAGGCGAGCACCACGATCGAGACGCCCGATTTGAACACCGAACCGATGGTCTGCGCCCGTTGGGCGCGACGTTCGCGCACGGCCGGGTCGCCCATACCGACACCGTTCCTGGCCGCACGTTCTTGGAGCGGTCGCAGGATGGATCGTTTGGTGCTGCTGTCCTCGTCGACCGTAGGTCGCGGCTTGGTCATGCGATCGATCATCTTGTGCAGCACATAGCGCAGAAGCACCGCCACGACGATGTAGCTCACAATCGTCAGCGGACGGTCGATCAACCAGTCGCGGTGGGTGTCGGTCAGTTCGAAGGACAGGAGCGAAATAGGCATCCCTTCGATGTTATCAATCCGTGATCATCGTGGCCAGGAGCGATGCTCAGGCGAAGACGACGAGCCACACCGCCACCGCATGACACAGTGCCGCGATCACGGTCGCCGCGTGGAAGAACTCGTGATGTCCGAACGTCGAGGGCCACGGATCGGGCCACTTCGTCGCGTACAGGATCGCTCCGCCGCTGTAGAGCAGACCGCCGACGAGGAGCAGGATCATCGGCGCGACGCCGGCCGCGGCCACGAGATCGCCGGCAACGGGGACGATGGCCCACCCGAGCAGCAGATAGAGCGGTACGCCCACCCATCGCGGTGCGGTCGGCCACAGCATCTTCAGCGCGACACCGGCTGCCGCTCCCGCCCACACGATCGACAGGAGGGTCCGTCCGGTGTCGGGCGGCAGGGCGAGCGTCGCGAACGGGGTGTAACTGCCCGCGATGAACACGAAGATCATCGAATGATCGGCGCGTTTCATCCACATTCGGTGCCGGGGGTCGGTCCAGTGGACGCGGTGGTACAGGGCGCTGACGCCGAAGACGCCGCACACCGTGATGCTGTAGATCGCGGTCGGCCACGTTGCAGCGGGATGCGTCGCTGCGGCGAGGCTCACCAGGACGATGCCCGCGACCACGGCGGCCCCGAATGCCCAGAGGTGGATCCACCCGCGCATGCGGGGTTTGACGGGCAGTTCGTCGATTCCGAAGACCGTCATGTGCGCGGATCCTTCCCGACCGGCCGGTAACCTACGGTTACGTAGGTTTGGTGACGTCAGGCTACCGGGGCGTGGGCGGGGCGCGCGAGTGTTGTTGCCCACCGACGCAAACCGCGACAACCCGGGGGCGTAATGTGACTCACGTGGTGATGACGCGGTGAGGCTCAGCGGCGTGCTGTACGGGCTCTACGAACGGCGGCTGCTCAGGGAGCTCGAGGGTGCGCGCCACCCACGACACGTCGCGGTGATGTGCGACGGCAACCGCCGATGGGCCCGCGAGAACGGGTTCACGGACGTCGCTCACGGCCATCGCATGGGCGCCCGCAAGATCGCCGAATTGCTGAGCTGGTGCGACGCCGCGGGCATCGAGACCGCGACGATCTATCTGCTCTCCACCGAGAATCTGAGTCGCGACCCCGAGGAGCTCGATGCGCTGCTCGAGATCATCGCCGACGTCGTCGAAGAGATCTCGGCGCCGGGTCAGAACTGGAGCGTGAAGATCGTCGGCACCCCCGAATTGCTGCCGGACGATCACGCCACACGGTTGCGTCAAGCCGCTGCGGGGACGGCCGGCCGGACCGGCACACACGTCAACGTCGCAGTCGGATACGGCGGCCGGCAGGAGATCGTCGATGCGGTACAGGCGCTGCTGCGCAAGAAGCAGGCAGAAGGACTGTCGGGTGACGCACTGATCGACGCGGTCACCGTCGCCGACGTCGACAGTCACCTCTACACCTCGGGGCAACCCGACCCGGATCTCGTCATCCGCACCTCCGGCGAGCAGCGCCTCTCGGGTTTCCTGCTCTGGCAGAGCGCGTACTCGGAGATCTGGTTCACCGAGGCGTACTGGCCCGAGTTCCGGCGGGTCGACTTCCTCCGCGCACTCCGTGACTTTGCGGCGCGGCACCGCCGTTTCGGGGTTTGACCGGGTCAGATCTTACGCAACCGAAGCCGGTTGATGGAGTGGTTGGCGTCTTTGCGCAGCACCAGGGTCGCCCGCGGCCGGGTGGGAAGAATGTTGTCCACCAGGTTCGGCAGGTTGATCGAATGCCACAGTTCCTTCGCGGCGCTCATCGCGTCGCGATCCGACAGTCCGGCGTAGTGGTGGAAATGTGCATCAGGGTTCGAGAACGACGTCTTCCTCAGCGCGAGAAACCTGTCGACGTACCATTTCTCGATGTCCTCGATGCGGGCGTCGACGTAGATCGAGAAGTCGAACAGGTCCGACACCATCAGGCGGGGGCCGGTCTGCAGAACGTTGAGACCCTCGATGATGAGGATGTCGGGCTGCCGCACCACGTGGTACTGGCCGGGCATGACGTCGTACGAGATGTGTGAATAGAGCGGGGCTGCAACTTCTTCGGCCCCCGACTTGACCTCGGTGACGAAGCGCAGCAGCTTCCGCCGGTCGTAGCTCTCGGGGAAACCCTTCCGATGCATGATGTTCCGGCGGATCAGTTCCTTCGACGGATACAGGAATCCGTCGGTGGTCACCAGATCGACCCGGGGGTGATGCTCCCATCGCGCCAGCAGTGCCTGAAGCACGCGCGCGGTGGTGGATTTGCCGACGGCGACCGAGCCTGCGACGCCGATCACGAACGGCACCTGGCGGTCGGGGTGTTTCTCCCCGAGGAAGGTCGCGGTCGCCGCGAACAGCCGCTGCCGCGCTGCGACCTGGAGGTGGATCAGGCGAGCGAGAGGCAGGTACACCTCGGCGACCTCGACGAGGTCGATCTGCTCACCGAGTCCGCGCAGACCCACCAGTTCGTCCTCGGTGAGTACGAGTGGGGTGGACTTGCGGAGTGTCCGCCACTGCTTGCGGTCGAACTCGACGTACGGGCTGGGTTCGCTCAGGCGCGCCATCGGCACGTCCCTCCGACGACGCACATCCCGTCGATGCGGTCCTTGGGTGGGTCGTGGCGCTGCGTGTCCATGCAGGGGATTGTGCTCGCTGACACAGGATGATGCGTCGCCGGGGTCCCCGCGCGTCTCGGAACTGCGCGCCGCCTCGCAGGGGGAGCGACTAGGGTTGCCGGGTATGGGATCGGACGCATTCGTACGGGAATACCTGCAGCTCGGGCTGGCTTTCGACCGCCTCGAAGAAGGATTCGTCGACGCCTACACGGGCGACCCCGAGTTGCGCCGTCGAACGGAGAACGCGCCCGCGCCGGTGCCTCGTGATTTATCCCACATTGCGCAGAGGCTCCGCGATGAGCTTCCGGCCGCGGGACTCTCGGACGAGCGAACCCGATTCCTCGATGCCCACCTGCGCGCCCTCGACTGCTCCGCCCGCACCTTCGCCGGCGACGACATCGGATTCGTCGACGAGGTCGAGGCCTACTTCGACGTGCATATCGAGCCGGGCAACGAGGACGACTACCGCGACGCGCATCGTCGCCTCGACGCGCTTCTGCCTGGCGGGGAGCCGCTGGCAGAACGGCTGCAGGCCCATCGCAAGGCCGAGGTGATCCCGGCCGACCGGCTCGAAGAATGTGTCGAGGCGTTCTCGAGCGCGCTCCGCGACAAGGTCCGCGCCGTCTATCCGCTGCCCGAGACCGAGCGCGTCGAATACGAGGTGGTCGGCGACAAACCGTGGTCCGGTTTCAACTATTACCTCGGCGACTACCGGTCGCGGGTGGCGATCAACTCCGATCTCGAACAGCAGATGTCGAACCTGCCGCGGCTTATCGCGCACGAGGCCTACCCCGGGCACCACACCGAACACTGCAGGAAGGAAGCGGGCCTCGTCGCGGACGGGCAGGGCGAGCAGACGCTGTTCCTCGTCAACACCCCGCAGTGCCTCATGGCCGAGGGGCTCGCCGATCTCGCGCTCGAGGCGATCGTCGGGCCCGGGTGGGGGCTCTGGGCGCAGGAGATCTACGCGGACCTGGGCATGCGATTCGACGGAGAACTTGCCGAGGCTCTGGGGGAGGCGTCCGCCGGGCTGCTGTCGGTCCGTCAGGATGCAGCCCTGCTCCTGCACGACCGTGGGCGCAGCCACGACGAGGTCGCCGCGTTCCTGCAGCGCTGGACGCTGGCGAGCCCGGAGCGTGCCCGGCAGTCGCTGCGGTTCCTGTCATCGCCCCTGTGGCGCGCGTACATCAGCACCTACGTCGAGGGCTACCGGCTGCTCGGTGGCTGGCTCGCCCAGGCCCCGGTGGGCGTGGAGCGGGCCGAACGGTTCCGCAGACTGCTGGACGAACCGCTCGTGCCGAGCTCACTGCGGTGACCTCGATCACCTGCGGGGACCGGGTTCCTCGGAGCAGGGTGCGGTTCGTAGACTGGAGGTCGTATCCTGCCGCCCTCAGCTTGGAGAATCCTCGTGACAACTGTGCCCGGCACTGACGTCAACACCGCTTCGCTCGCCGATCTCGACCCTGAGGTCGCGCAGGCGATGGCCGGCGAGTTGGCTCGTCAGCGCGACACCCTCGAGATGATCGCGTCGGAGAACTTCGTGCCGCGCGCGGTGCTGCAGGCTCAGGGCAGTGTGCTGACCAACAAGTACGCAGAGGGCTACCCCGGTCGCCGCTACTACGGCGGCTGCGAGCACGTCGACGTCGTCGAGGACCTCGCCCGCAACCGTGCGAAGGAACTGTTCGGCGCCGAGTTCGCCAACGTGCAGCCGCACTCGGGCGCGCAGGCCAACGCGGCGGTGCTGATGGCGCTCATGACGCCGGGGGAGAAGCTCCTCGGCCTCGACCTCGCGCATGGCGGCCACCTCACGCACGGCATGAAGCTCAACTTCTCCGGCAAGTTGTACGACGTCGCGTCCTACGGTGTCAGCAAGGACGATCACCGCATCGACATGGACGAGGTCCGCGACATCGCGCTTCGTGAGAAGCCGAAGGTCATCGTCGCCGGCTGGTCGGCGTACCCGCGGCAGCAGGATTTCGCGGCCTTCCGGGCGATCGCCGACGAGGTCGGGGCCTACCTGTGGGTCGACATGGCGCACTTCGCAGGCCTTGTCGCTGCGGGTCTGCACCCGTCGCCCGTTCCGTACGCCGACGTCGTGTCCACGACCGTGCACAAGACCCTCGGTGGGCCCCGCTCCGGCCTGATCCTCGCCAAGAAGGAGTGGGCCAAGAAGCTCAACTCCGCGGTGTTCCCCGGCCAGCAGGGCGGCCCGCTCATGCATGCGATCGCCGCGAAGGCCGTCGCGCTGAAGATCGCCGCGGGCGAGGAGTTCAAGGACCGTCAGCAGCGCACGCTGTCGGGCGCTCGCATCCTCGCCGAGCGGCTGTCGCAGGCCGACGTGGCCGACAAGGGCATCTCCGTCCTGACCGGCGGCACCGACGTCCACCTGGCTCTCGTCGACCTGCGTCACTCGCAGCTCGACGGACAGCAGGGCGAGGACGCGCTGCACGAGGTCGGTATCACCGTCAACCGCAATGCGGTGCCGTTCGATCCGCGCCCGCCGATGACCACCTCGGGCCTGCGCATCGGCACCCCGGCGCTCGCAACCCGCGGTTTCGGCGACGAGCAGTTCACCGAGGTCGCCGACATCATCGCGCAGACCCTCATCGGTGGCGCCGACCTCGATGCGCTGCGTGCCCGCGTGAGCAAGCTGGCGCAGGACATCCCGCTGTACGAGGGCCTGGAGGACTGGCCCCTGATCTGAGTTTCGCAGGCCGGGTTCCCGGTCTCGATCCGTTCTTCTCGTGAGCCCGGTCTGCACCGAATTCGGTGCAGACC